>NZ_DDYV01000256.1:0-6199 GCF_002348205.1 Desulfobacter sp. UBA2225
AAAATTTTAATGCGTTTGCCCTGGGATAAAAAGCGGAATTGCTATCCATAGAATCGTTAACGGGTTTGCCGTAATGACGTCTCCTTTCAAACTGAACAGCAAAACGAGCGTGAGCAACAGGGCACAGATTGTTATCGGAGTCAGAACACCTAAAAACTTTTCCTTGAACCAGGTTTCCCCCTTGGCCGCGATGATCGACTTGCGTGAAAAATAACCTGCAACAAGCGGCAGTGCGACATAAATTGAGACAGAGAGCAGTAGCGCCTGCCAGGGAATAGGCAGTTTGCCGACACCAAGCAGAAATCCCCCAAGTATACCGTAAAGAACGAGCATGGTCAGTGAATTTAATGCCACCATCACCAGTGTCAGGCCATCATTTCCCCTTGACAGGAATCCCCACACAAGCACCATGGCCGTGCNNTGGTGAGGGAATTGATGGCCACCATCACCAGCGTGTGGCCGTCGTTGCCCTTCGCCAGGTAGCCCCACACAAGCACCATGGCCGTGCACGGGGCTATTCCCAGAAGAATGCATCCTGCAAAATAGCTTCGCCATAAAGGCACCTGCAACATTTTAATACCATCCTGCAACACCACAATTCCGGCCCCATGCTGAGCCCCCACAGCCAGATCAAGGCCAAAAGGCATTTTTACCAGGTCCATGGCTCCGGCCCCGATGAAAGATTTTAAGATGAACCCCAGAAAAAACAGTGAAATGGCATACATGGTAAACGGTTTGATACACCAGTTGATGAACAAGGTTAAAAAAACGGGTTTACCGCTTTTACCGGCCTTGATTACAGAAGCGAAATCAATTTTAACCATAATCGGGTACATCATGAAGAACAAACAAACGGCTATGGGAATGGAGACAACCGGTGCACCGTTCACATTGATAGACATGGCGTCCAAGGATTTGGCCAGATCCGGAGCAACTTTTCCCAGAAAAATTCCACCGATAATACATAATCCGACCCAGACCGTCAGATAACGCTCAAAAAGACTGATCATTTTACGTTCATTTCCAGCATGTGTATTCATTGTTCTTTTTCTCCTGTATTGGGTTATGCAATTCGGCTGTTAATATTTTCAGGCAGTTTTTCAACAAAGGCCTTGATTTCATCTCTGACTTTTCGGTAGCAGTCCAGCTGCTGCGCCTCATCTGCACCCTGTTCAGCAAGCTCTCTGGCCATTTGGGGCGGATCATCAAAGCCGACATGAATTACCTTGCAGCGAGGCGGGAAATAAGGACAGGTTTCATGGGCATGTCCACAGACGGTGATGACCCCGTCCAATTTCATATCCATGAACTCATTAACCAGTTTAGAACGCTGGCTTGAGATATCGACACCGGCTTCAGCCATTACTTTTACGGCATTGGGGTTCAGGCCGTGTGTTTCAACACCGGCGGAGTATGCATCTACAATGTCTCCTTTTAATTTTCTGGTCCATCCTTCTGCCATCTGGCTACGGCATGAATTGCCTGTACATAAGAACAATATTTTAAGTTTTTCCGTCATTATCTGTTTTCCTTTTTTCTTGACTTGGTGCAGGTGCCGCTTTCTCTTTGTTTCTGACTTAACTCTTCACAGGAAATATGTAATATCTGTTTTAATGCTTCCAGATCCTCTTTTACCTGTTGGGATGTTTCGATTCTGTTTTTTACCCATCCCAAAAGAGTGGTTAAAGACGGGTCTTCCGTGTTTATTCGGAAATATATCCATCGACCCTGCTTACGATTTTTTAAAACCCCCGCATTCACCATCAACCCCAGATGTCTGGAGGTAGTCGCTCCTGTAACGCCTAAAAATTGGGTGATCTGACAGGCGCATAATTCAGTATGCACCAGCAAAACACTTAGAACTCTAAGCCTATTTTTATCTGATATTGATTTGATTACGGATAGTGTATTGTTCATTTAATATTCGCTGTTTTATAATTAGCCAAATGTCTAATTGTCTATTTAGGAATTAAATTTTTGTCAAGAGAAATTATTCCCAACTCGGTTGGCAGTTAGACGGAATTTTGCTGCATTTTTTAGAAGCTGGGAATAACGCTTTTCAGGGACCTATATCTATCTCGGCAGTTAATGTGAAAGGCGGTTCGTCAGCCAGCCGGTGCAAAAGTATGATTTTACACCGGCTGGCTCGCCAAAGTTTTATTCGTTCAACCGGATTTTTTCATTTTTCTCCTTTTTAGGATTAATTCAATTGAGTTAATCGGACAGACATCCGAGCCGTTTTCGTGATCAGTTTGTCTTCTGTTTTCCATCTTTCTTTCCTGTCCATAGCAATGCTGTACGCCACAGGCAGAAAAAGCAGGGTTAACAGCAGCGAGTATGTCAACCCGCCGATAACGGCAATAGCCATGGGTTGGAGCATATCGCCTCCTGAACCCAGATTCAGGGCCAGGGGTACAAGCCCTAAAATTGTTGTCAGCTGGGTCATTAAAATGGGCTGGATTCTTAGCGGAGCTGCCAGCCCAACCGCTGCCGCAGCAGTATCTACCTGGAATCGAAAGGACTCTGCCAGGGAAAGCAGCACCACACCCTGTGAGGTAATACCTCCCATCATGACGATGAGGCCGATTAAGACGGTTACGCCGATGGGGGTAGCAGTCAGGTAAAGTGCCAGAAAAGCACCGGTCAGGGACAGGGGAATGTTGATCATCATGAGAATGGGCAGCAGAAATGATTCAAATTGTATGGCCAGAATCACATAGGCAAAAAGCACGGCAAATCCAAAGATGATTCCCATGGCTTTTCGGTTGTCAGCCATCATTTTAGCCTGACCGCCCATCTCAAAGGAGACTCCGGCAGTCTTTTGAATTTGGCCAACAGCCAATTCTGCCCGTGCCACGGCTTCCCCGACACTGATGCCCTGGGAGTCCGCCCGGACAATGATCTGTTTGGCCCGGTCTTCACGGATGATTTCCACAGGACCTGTGGACCGCTCAACCCGGGCAATATCCTTAACATAGACCGGTTGATCGGAATTGCTCTTGATAATCAGGTTTTCAAGTTCAAATTTGCTTTTCAAAGATTCCGAGGATACCATCACACGGATGTCGTAGTAGTCTGCCCCTTCTCTGTACCGGGTTGCCACGGCCCCCCCCCGTGGTGCTTTGCCATGGATGGATGATCGGTACCAGCGACCTTCCGTTTAAAGAGCCTCTTCCGCCGTCCAAGGGGTCGCTCAAAGAAAACCTGGAAGAACTGGAGTCCCGGATGGTGGTCCGGGCATTGAAGAGCTGCGGCGGTCATCAGACCAACGCATCCCTGCAGCTTGGAATCAGCGAACGGATGCTCAGGTACAAACTGAAAAAATATGGCCTCAAGTGATGTTGAGTCAGTTTTTGTTCATGGCGTGAGACATCCGGATTAGGGTGGTTTGGCACAGTGTGTGCTGGTATAATATTATTATGTTCGGTTTTATAAATATAGTCTTGTTAAATCCAAAGGAGGCTTAATGAAAAAAATTGCGTTTCTGCTGATGCCGGTTCTATTTTGGAGCCTGCCGGTTTCAGCAGGAAATTTGACGTCAAACGCCACTCATTCTCCGTTGTTCCCAATTCTAAGTATTGAGGAGCCCAGTTACGAGTTTAACCCGGTTATAGAAGGCGATATCGTTGTTCATAAATTCATCATCAAAAATTCCGGAGGCGTGCCTTTAAAAATAATCAAGCTTGAATCGGGTTGAGGCTGCACCTCAGCCGCCAGCAAACGGCCGATTCTTCCGGGGGAAGAAGGGATAGTAAAAACATCATTTTCAACAAAGGGATACGGCGGCAGAAGGGTCAAAGAAGTGGTGAAAATACACACCAATGATCCGGTTTCCAGGGTTGTTACCGTCTCCATGTCAGGACTGGTACGGGAACTGGCCCGCATAGAGCCGAAACTAATCAGCCTTGAAGGGAAAGCCGGAACGGCTGTCACAGCCCAGGTAAAGATCTTTCCTGTGGCTGTACCGGATTTCAATATCACAGACACAACCGCAAAAGACGGCAAACATATTGACTTTAGCCTTGAAAAGCAGAAGGACGGGGCCAAACCAGTGTTTCTGTTGACAGTGCGCAATAAAAAAGAGTCGCCCGACAGGTTCTTCGATATTATTATTATGACAACAGACACCACGCCCAAAAGAGAGATAAGGGTTCGGGTGTTTGGAAATATCCTGCCGTGACCCATCGTTATTTTGTCTGGGATATCTCCCCGGTTATTTTTTCGGCAGGCCCTGTTACAATCAGATGGTACGGCTTGTTTTTTGCCGGTGCGTTTGTTGCCGGCCATATTCTCATGACAGCCGTTTATAAGAAAGAGGGCCGGCCAGTCGAGGATCTGTCCTCTTTGATGAATCACCTGCTATTGGGTACGATCATTGGTGCCCGGCTCGGCCACTGCCTGTTTTATGATCCGGTATATTACCTGGGACATCCGGTTCAGATTTTAAAGATATGGGAAGGGGGGCTGGCCAGTCATGGTGGTGCTGCAGGCATTCTTGCAGCACTTTTGATTTATTCATACAAAAAAAAAGACCAGGGGTTTTTATGGCTGATGGACCGAATCGCCCTGCCGGCTGCCTTTGGCGGTACGTTGATCCGGACGGGCAATTTTTTTAACTCGGAAATTATCGGCCGTCCAACGGCTATGCCATGGGCTGTGGTATTTCAACGTGTTGATTCCCTGCCAAGGCATCCCAGTCAGTTGTACGAATCCATAGCCTGTCTGCTGATCTTTATTATTCTTGGAATGACTTACCGCAAAGACACGGCCCGGAACACCGAAGGAGTGATCTCAGGTCTGTTTCTTATCCTTGTTTTTTCCAGCCGGATCGCCCTGGAATTTTTCAAGGTTCCCCAGGCAGCCTATAACACGGAGATGTTTCTGAATACGGGGCAGTGGCTGAGCATTCCTTTTGTCCTTGTCGGCATGGGTCTGATCGCAGAAGTCTGGACGGACCATCGATTTGGCATATTTATAAAAGACAAAGACGCCAATAAAAAATGGGAGTGAGCGTGAGCCTGGCCTGTAAAATTTTTTTTGCCCATTGCTTGACAATTGGAGCATGAATTTATATATTCCCATTTAACGATTTATTGAAACAGGCCGGTTATGGCCGAATGGGATAGTCGCCCCTGGTCATCAATCGGAAAGTGAAATCCACCGGATCTGTTCCAGCGGAAACAAAATTAAAAGAAGTGTGGATACTTGAGGCCGCAGCTGAGCTTAAAACATATCCGGATATATAGATGGGGTACATTTATGAAAACATTTATTAAAGTCATGAAAGCATTATCCGATCCCAACAGGGTCAAAATGATGAAAATGCTTCAGAAGCGTTCCTTGTGTGTCTGTGAAATACAACAGTTACTGGGGGTTGCCCAGTCTACCACGAGCAAACATTTGAAAATTCTTGAGGATGCAGACCTGGTTAAAAGCTTCAAGGATGGACTGTGGGTGAATTACACTTTATCGGACGGCAGCGACTCTCCATTTGCCGCCAGCATGATCGGGAATCTGAAACACTGGCTTGATAGTGATAGCCAGATTAAAGCACTCACTAAGCTTCTTCCGGATATCGACCGGTATGATATTGTTGATAAAGAGTCAAAAAATTAAGCAAGTACCTATTATGTAAAAATATAACGTTTGCCAGAATTCAGAAAGGCCGGGAAAAATATTCCAATATGTTGGGAGATATGAAATGAAAATCAGAAGAGTCGTATGGTTGACTTCTGCACTGTCCTTTGTTGTGACCGTAGTAACCAGCGTTGTTCTCTACATTGTTCCCCAGGGCCGGATCGCGTATTGGGCAAACTGGCGTCTCTGGGGACTTACCAAGGAGCAATGGGGCGGCATTCACATCAATGTGGGCATCCTTTTTATTATTGGATTGGGTTTCCATATTTACTATAACTGGAAACCCATGATGACCTACCTGAAGAATAACGCCCTGAATTTAAAAATCTTCACCAAAGAATTTAACCTTGCCCGGTCATCACCCTGGTGTTCATAATAAATCAAATAGTTGATGAACTAAACAAACAAATCAAACTTGAAGGAGTTAAACATGGAAATCAAAGTATTGGGACCTGGATGCGCCAAATGCATTAAAACCGAAAAATTAGTTCAGGAAGTGCTGAAAGAAACTGGTGTGGAGGCTCACGTTGAAAAAGTCTCTGATATGATGCAGATCGCTTCC
>NZ_DDYV01000219.1:0-17978 GCF_002348205.1 Desulfobacter sp. UBA2225
GGGGTACTTATATTCGCAGTCTGGCCCACGATATCGGGGTGGCATTGGCGTGCGGTGCCCATTTGTCTGCATTGCAGCGCACCCGGTCCGGTCAGTTTAAAATTGAGCATGCTCTGGATCTTGATTGCTTTGAAAAAATGTCACCCTCCGATATAGATGCCCGGTTTATATGCATGTCCAGATGTCTGGATTTTCTTCCGGCAATAGTTGCAAACAGTGAAACAGCCGGAAAAGTTAAGCATGGCCAGCCTTTGTCTGTGACAGAATTTCCCATGCCCGATACACTGCTGATTGCCGGTGATAAAAACCAGGCCCAAAACAGTATGTTGGATATCCGGGTGCTGGATTCCGATGATAACCTGCTGGCAATTGTAACCCCGGATAAATACGGGAAAACATACAAATATTGTTGCGTTTTTAATGCGTAACTGGTAAAAATATCAGACTAAGTCTTCGATGTCTGAATAGTTTATTGGCTTTTTTCTGAATGGAATATTGGATAAAAGGCAATTTATGTGAACCTCTTGCATATTTATGGCATCGAATTTTTATTTATTCCAAATAAAGGAGTCTTACAGTGGTACTACTTGCAGAAAACAAAGAGGAGATGATTGAAAAATTCAAGCTCCATGAGTCCGACACCGGTTCGCCTGAAGTTCAGGTGGCCATTTTAACCCACAGGGTAAGCTATCTGACTGATCATTTGAAGGCCCATAAAAAGGATCACCATTCAAGACGGGGGCTTTTAATCCTGGTCGGCCGGCGAAGAAGTCTTCTGGACTATCTCAAGAAGAAAGATATTAACAGATATCGTTCATTGATCGAGAAGCTCGGACTCAGAAGATAAAATGACTTTAAACCGGTTTTTGATGCGTTTTGGGTCAAAAACCGGTTTTTGTTTTCAGCAGGGCGGTACAAGACGGGAATGGCTTTTATATAAGTTCGCATCTTTGCTATCAAACCAATCTTGGCTCTTACGGAGATGTTTGATGGTAAATATGCGGGTTTATTATATTTAAGCCTGGTTTTCTCCCTTATGCCGCCCAATTTTTATTTTTTTTACAGGAGAATTTATGGAAAAAGTTGTTTCAGCCGATATCGGCGGCAAAGAATTAATTATCAGTACAGGAAAAATTGCCAAGCAGGCCTCCGGGTCTGTGACGGTTCAATATGGGGAAACAGTGGTGCTTGTAACGGCGGTGGCTGCCAAAGACCCCAAGGAAGACACAAGCTTTCTGCCCCTGTCCGTTGAATACCAGGAAAAAATTTATGCGGCGGGCAGAATTCCGGGGAACTATTTCAGACGGGAAATCGGCAGGCCTTCGGAACAAGAAACGTTAAATGCCCGTCTAATTGACCGGCCCATCCGGCCTTTGTTCGAAGATGGCTATAATTTTGAAACCCAGGTGATCGCAACCGTGATGTCCACGGATAAATTATGCGAACCGGGCATTCTTGCCATGATCGGGGCTTCTGCTGCCCTTGAAATTTCAGACATCCCCTTTAACGGCCCCATTGCCGGTGTCAAGGTGGGACGGGTGAACGGACAGTTTATTGCCAACCCCACGCCGGCACAGATGGAACAAAGTGACATAGATCTGACCGTGGCCGGTTCCAAAACCGGTGTGGTCATGGTGGAAGCCGGTGCTGACATCGTATCTGAAACTGACATGCTGGATGCTATTTTCTTTGGTCATCAAGCCATGCAGCCTGCCATTGCCCTGCAGGAAGAGTTGAAAAGCACCGTGGGTAAGGAAAAACGCATATTTACACCGCCTGAAAAGGACGAGGCGCTTGCCGCCAAGGTTCAGGAGTGGGCCTGGGATAAGGTTCATGAAAAGGTTCAGATTAAAACCAAAATTGAGCGTCAGAACGCCATCAGCGCACTTAAGGATGAGACGGTTGCCCGATTTGAATCTGAGTATCCGGAAAAAGTCAAAGAGATCAAGGAGGTTTTCAGCAAAATCGTGAAAAAAGTCTCCAGGGATATTGTTCTCAAAGAAGGCAGACGAATTGACGGCCGTGCCTTTGATGAGGTTCGTCAGATCACCTGTGAAGTGGGCTGTCTGCCACGCCCCCATGGTTCGGCCTTGTTTACTCGTGGTGAAACACAGGTTTTGGGCGTCCTTACCCTGGGTTCCGGGCTGGACGAACAGCGTATAGAGACCCTGGACTCCAATACGGAGACCCGGAAATTTATGCTTCACTATAATTTCCCTCCCTATTCCGTTGGCGAGGTGAAGCGTCCGGGCGGTCCGTCCCGCCGGGATATCGGCCATGGGAATTTGGCCCACAGGGCATTGAGCCCGGTTATTCCACCCCATGATGAATTCGAATATACCATTCGTCTGGTGGGCGAAGTCATGGAATCCAACGGGTCATCTTCCATGGGAACCGTATGTTCCGGATGCCTGGCCCTGATGGATGGGGGGGTGCCCATTAAAGCCCCGGTATCCGGCATCGCCATGGGGCTGGTCTCTGATGAAAACAATACGGTTGTCCTTTCCGATATCCTTGGGGACGAGGACCATTTCGGCGACATGGACTTCAAGGTTGCCGGTACTAAGGACGGCATCACCGCGTTGCAGATGGATATTAAAATCAAAGAACTGTCCAGACAGATTATGGAAACTGCTTTGAACCAGGCCAATGGCGGCCGCCTGCATATTCTGCAGAAAATGCTCGATACCCTGAATGAGGCAAGGGCGGAGATATCTCCCCGTGCGCCGAAGATCGTGTCCATACAGATCAACAAGGACAAAATCCGGGATATCATCGGTCCGGGCGGCAAAGTAATCCGGGCGCTGCAGACCGAGACCAACACCATCATTGAGGTGAATGATGACGGCATTGTGAAGATTGCCGCGGAAAACGAAGAAGATTCCGCCAAGGCCATGGCCATGGTTAAAGACATTGCCATGGATCCGGAGATCGGTGCCATCTATGAAGGAGCCGTGGTAAAAATTACGGACTTTGGTGCCTTTGTAAACATCAAGTCCGGCACGGACGGTCTGGTTCACATTTCGGAATTGGCAGACTACCGGGTTAAGACGGTTACAGATGTGGTCAAGGAAGGCCAAGTGATCAAGGTCAAGGTGCTGGATATCACCCGGGACGGAAAAATAAAGCTTTCCTATAAAGCAGCCCAAAAAGATGCAGAAGAAGCGGGAAAATAGCTCATTCTGCCTGTGTCCCCTTGCCAGCGGCAGCAAGGGGAATGCTATCTTTGTATCCACACCGGATACTGCCGTACTTGTTGATGCAGGGCTTTCAGGCATAGAGACCCAGCGCCGGATGGCTGCTGTGGGAAGATCTGCACAAGACCTGAAAGCCATCATCATCACCCACGAACACACCGATCACATTAAAGGGGCAGGGGTATTGAGCCGCAGGTTTGATATTCCTGTTTATGTGACGAAAGAAACCTTTAATGCCTGCCAGGGCTTAGGCAAAATTGAGCGCCTTAATTTTTTTGAATGCGGGACTGCCTTTGAAATCGGCTCCCTGGCTGTCACCCCCTTCTCCATCAGCCACGATGCCTGCGATCCTGCAGGTCTTACCTTGAAACACCAGGGAAAAAAGATCGGCATCGCCACGGACCTTGGCGTGGTCACAAATCTTGTCCGAACCCATCTAAGCTGTGTCAATGCGCTCTATATTGAGGCCAACCATGATCCGGACATGCTTATGACCGGCCCTTATCCCTGGCATCTGAAGCAGCGGATTCAGTCGCGAATCGGTCATCTTTCCAACCAGGATGCAAGCAATCTGGTGACAGATGTTTTTCATAAGGATCTTGACCATGTGATTCTCGCCCATTTAAGCGAGGAAAACAATTCTCCTGAAAAAGCAGCCACAGAGATCTCTAAAAATCTTGATCCTTTTTCCACGGCACTGCATGTTGCCGGACCGGATCAGCCCGGTGAAATGATCTGGCTGTAGTTCAAGGCCGGGATAAACGCCGGAAGATTGACATCGACCACTTATTGCGGTTAGGATGTATTTGTATTTTTTTAACCTAAAACGATTCCCACCATATTGATCAACTTTGGAGATTTGTTTGCTTTATGACTTCTTCAAGTTTTATTGGACTGGTTAACAACGCTGCACTTCTACTCGCTTTAGGCTTAATCTACGACTTGTTAGATTTTAGACAGCATGGGGAAAATTCTCTTTCGCAACAGTTAGTTAGCGGCCTTATTTTAGGCGCTATAGGGGTTGCAATAATGTTAAACCCTTGGGCTTTTGGCCATGGAATAGTTTTCGACACACGATCCATACTTTTATGCATTTCCGGATTTTTCTTTGGTTTCATTCCGTTATCTTTAGTGGTTATCGTAACTGGTACCTTCCGTCTTATCATTGGTGGAACAGGGATGTGGATCGGTTTGGCTGTCATAATATCATCAGGTGGGATAGGGTTGGCGTGGCAGTATTTTCTCCGTAACAAAGCCAGGCATCCTAAAACGTCAGAACTCTACCTTTTAGGCATTGTGGTCCATGTGGTCATGTTGGTCTGGATGCTCTTTTTACCATGGGAGACTGCCAAAAACGTTTTGGCAACAATAACCATACCCGTAATGCTGATTTATCCGATGGGCACTGCAGCCCTGGGAAAACTTTTAGTCAGTAGGGAAAAACGCAGAGAATCAGAAAACAGGCTCCAAAAAAGTGAAGAAAAGTTTCGCTGTCTTTTCCAGTATCATATAGCCGCCCAACTTATCCTTGACCCTGATACAGGTCAAATTGTCGATGCGAATAAAGCTGCAGAAAATTTCTATGGCTGGTCCGTGGCTGAACTGCAATGTAAATGTGCTCAGGAGATAAATACGCTTCCACCGGAACAGGTTGCACTTAGGATGAAAAAGGCAAAATCTCTGAAACGATTCCACTCCGAATTTAAGCACCGGCTTGCTGATGGGTCCATCCGGGATGTTGAGGTGTATAGCAGCAGCATCGAAATAGAGGGGAGGCAACTTTTACACTCAATAATCCATGACATTTCGGATCGTCAAAAAGCAGAAGAAGCATTGAGAGCAAGCGAGGATAGATTCCGCAAAATGATTGAAGATGCCCCTGATCCAATTTTTATCCAAACACAGATGCATTTTTCATATCTCAATAAAAAAGCGCTCAACCTTTTTGGAGCCAAAGATGCCCAGGAACTCATTGGATCACCGGTAATGGAAAGATTTCACCCAGACTATCATGAGAGCGTCAAGCAGCGCATCAAAGGGTTGAATGAACATTGCAAGCCTGCAGAGTTAATGGAGCAGAAATATCTACGCATGGACGGCTCGACAGTGCTGGTGGAAGTAACCGCACAACCGATTATGTATGAGGATAATGACGGGGCGTTGGTATTTGTTCGTGATGTCACGGAACGAAAAAACCTTGAGGCGCAATTGATGCAGGCCCAAAAAATGGAATCAGTAGGTCGGCTGGCCGGCGGGATCGCTCACGATTACAACAATATGCTGAGTATCATTCTTGGATATACTGATTTTGCTTTTGAAAAAATCGATACAAAACATCCACTATTTTCAGATCTTGAACAAATTCATACTGCTGCCGAGCGTTCGGTAGATATTACCCGACAATTGTTAGCCTTTTCACGAAAGCAGACCATTGAGCCGACGCTTTTGGACCTTAACGAATCCGTAGAGGGTATGCTCAAGATGCTGCGACGTTTAATCGGCGAGGACATTGATATTGTATGGCACCCTGGCGAACATCTGTGGCCGGTTTTTATGGACCCTTCTCAATTAAATCAAATGATAGTCAACCTGTGTGTGAACGCTCGTGATGCCATTAAAAACGTTGGTAAAATAACTATTGAGACAAGTACCAAGAGTTTTGATGACGAATACTGCGCGGAACATGTTGGGTTCAGGCCCGGAGATTACATAATGGTTGCGGTAAGCGATGACGGGTGTGGCATGGATAAGGACCTTCAATCGCACATATTCGAGCCGTTTTTCACAACCAAGGAAATGGGGAAAGGGACAGGCTTAGGGTTATCTACTGTTTATGGGATTGTCAAGCAAAACAACGGATTCATAAATGTTTACAGTGAGCCTGGACAAGGAAGCTCTTTCAGGATTTATATACCCAGACCCGAAGCCTTGTTAAAAAAATTGGAAAAGAAAAAACCTACACTCCCTTACGCCGGTGGAGATGAAACGATTCTATTGGTGGAAGATGATCAGGCAATCCTAAAAATGACGAAAATGATGTTGGAGCGGGTTGGATACTCCGTTCTTTCTGCCAGCAAACCCGAGGAAGCCATTGAGATAGCGAATAAATACTCAGGGCAAATTCACTTGTTCATAACCGATGTGGTCATGCCTGAAATGAACGGGCGAGATCTGTCTAAAAACATCCTTTCCATTTATCCAAATTTGAAAACATTGTTCATGTCCGGGTACACCGCTAACGTCATTGCACACCACGGCGTTTTGGATGAAGGAGTTAATTTCATCCAGAAACCGTTTTCACGAGAACAGATTAGCGTAAAGGTAAGGGAATTGCTGGATGGAGATTAGGGCCGAGTTGCACATAATTATCCAATCCATCAGTGTTTTGAGGCTGGAAAAATAATGGATAGCAAAACGACTTAAACCTGATATGTTTTACAGTGTTGAGGGATGATGTGGTTGCTAAAAAGTTAAAAGCCCGCATTGCTTAAACATGTTGCATAAATAAAAACGAACAAATAACAATAAGGAATCATGAACAAAAAATATTTAATTTTTCCTGGGCTGCTGTACGCAATTGCAATGGTTCTGACGACTATTTCCGTTGCCGAAACCCGAAACCTTCGAATCAACTGTACCTTTCATTCTTCTTATGAACAGTTTTTTTTTCGGTTGGTGGAAGAGGCTGGTGCCCGGAATTCGATCACTATAACGCAAAACACTCCCCCGGTGGGCAGGTCCCTGATTCATGTAAACCAAGGAATTGATGACGGGGATGGCCCTCGAATCAGCGGCCTTTCAGACAGTTTCCCCAATCTGGTTCATGTGCCTGAACCGTTTGGTGAGTTTGAGTTCGGTGCCTTCACCCGGGACCAAGATCTCAGCATAAATAGCTGGGAAGACTTGTCAGAATTGAATGTAGCGTATATCCACGGGTGGAAAATTTTTGACCTTCACGTCACATCTGCCAAATCCATCACAAAAGTCAAAAATGCCGACCTTCTGTTCAATTTGCTGGCAAACGACCGTGCAGATGTTGTTTTGATTACCAAACTGGCCGGATATGATATGATTCACAAGTTAAAACTGAAAAACACTCGTTTTCTGGAACCGGCTCTGGCTGTCAAGCCCAATTATCTTTACCTGAACAAGCGGCATGAATCCCTGTTATTACCGCTGGCAGAAACCATCAGGGAAATCAAAAAGGATGGCACCTACTCAAGACTTTACCATGAGATGATATCTCCCTATCTCCCGGATGTAAAATGAACCCCACTTTTCAAGGGTCAGCTAATAACATTATTGCTAAGCAATTGATAAGAAAAACCCTGCTGTTTGCCGGCTTGACAATGCTACTGCTGTCCATCATCATCGGATGTGTTGCTTACTATTTTGAAAAAGAGAGCCTTCAGCGACAATTCCATAAAATTGAATCCAGTTGTATCGATTCCATCCGGACTGCTCTGTGGATCAGTGACACAGAAATGATAGATGCCCTGTTGATGGGTATCGGCGACTTTCATGAAATTGAATATGCAGGCATTTATGTCAATGGAATTCTTTTTTCTGAAACCGGCCAAAAATCCACCGATCAAGAAATGGACTGGATCTCTCCCATCACACATCTGTATGATGGAAAAACTTATCAACTGGGGGAACTGCACGTACAGAAAAACGATGGCTTTGTGAAAAAACAAATTTTCCGGACGGTTTTCATTGCCGTCGCCACACAGGTACTCAGCATTTTAATCATCTGCGGAGCTGTGCTATGGTTGATGTATCATTCAGTGATTCAGCGGCTTCTGGTCATTACCAGTTATACCTCCGCTATGTCCATGGAATCACTGGGAACCCCTCTGATTCTTGAAAAATCCAGTGAACCGCCGGATGAATTGGATGCACTGACCGATGCCATTAATCACATGAGACTAAATCTGCATCATGAATTCATTCACAGAAAAAAAGCAGAGGACAGTGTCCGGGAACATCGGGATAATCTGGAAAAAATTGTGGAAGAAAGAACCGGTATTTTAAAATCGACCAATGAAAAATTGATACAGGAAATTGATGAGCGCAAAGAAATTGAGTCAGAACGGGAAGCGCTTATTGAAAAACTGCAAGACGCTTTATCAGATATCAAACAATTGACTGGACTCTTACCCATCTGTTCCCATTGCAAAAAAATCAGAGACGACAAAGGTTATTGGCAACAGATTGAGCAGTATATACATGAACATTCAGATGCTCAGTTCAGTCATGGTATTTGTCAGGAATGTGCCAAAAAGTACTACCCAGATATGGAGCTTTATGAGGAATAGCAGAGCGACAAATATGTCTATTTATGTGGGGTGCAATCCTTACCAGTAAAAGCGTTGACTACTTTTGTTGTTGGTGGTCTGAAATATAAAATTGGGCCGATTAAAAATAAATATCAGATCTAAAAGGCGCCCAAGATATCAATCAAATGATCTGGCTATAGCTGAAAAGCCATGGTATATTCCTGTCTGCCAATAATTTTAAAGTGATGGACAGTGGGCTGTGAAATAATGCGCTATGCTTTGATCTCCATTGTACTGATGTCGGGTTTTTTTATTTCCGGCTGCAATCTGATATCCCCCGAGCCTGCCGCTGTAATGCCTGTTGATATCCCTGATGCCTATGTTTATGATACAGGTGTTCACACGCCCCCAATCAGCAAAGAACATCCGGATGGCGGGTGGTGGCAGCAATTTGGTATCGATGAGCTGAGTCAACTCATTCAAACAGGTCTTGGCCGCAACTATGATCTGCAGGTGCTTAAAGCCCGGGCTGATCAGGCCCTGGCTGATGTGAAAAGCGAAAAATCAAACCCTGGTCCTTTTCTTGATTACTTTCTTGGGGGCGAACGCACCTATTCCCAATCTAAAACCCGGGGTCAGTCTATCGCCAGGGATCATGAAAACACTTATTCCGCTTCCCTGGATGCTGAATATACCCTGGATCTGTGGGGGAAAAATCGTGCCGATGTGAATGCAAGGGAGTTGGAATACCTTGCTGCGGTCCGGGATTTGGAGGATGGGGCGCTGACCTTGTCCACGGATATTGCCTATACCTGGGTGGATATTCTGTCTGTTCGGATTCGTATGGAAGTGCTTGCGCGGCAGATAGAAGCCAACCGGATGACACTAAAACTGCAGGAGCTTCGTTTTATCAACGGCAAGGCCACAGCCCTTGATGTCTCCCAGCAGCGCGAAGCCCTGGCTCAGGTTCTTTCTGCCATGCCTTTGCTTGAAAAAGAAGAAAAGCAACTGCTGAATGTTATGGGCCTGTATCTGGGGCGGACACCGGGGACGCCTGTGGCCGTCTCTACCGGCGATCTGCCCCAAAGTTTTCTGGCCCCCCAGCCCGGTATTCCCTCCGATTTGCTCGAAAACAGGGCCGATATTAAGGCTGCCCGGATGCGTCTTAAAGCGGCTGCCCTCGATGTGGAGGCGGCCAAGGCCGATTTATTACCGCAACTGACCCTGTCTGCCTCGGCCGCTTTTTCCAGCGGTTCCCTGGACCTGCTGTTCCAGAACTGGGTGCTCTCCCTGGGCGCTGCCCTGGCTGGCCCTTTGCTGGACGGCGGGGCGCTCGAAGCCGAAATCGAACGCACCCGGGCCGTGGTTCGTGAATCACTTAATGTCTACGCTAAAACCGTTGCCACTGCCATTTGCCAGGTGGAGGATGCCCTGGTGGCCATTGACCGGCAGAAAACCTACATTGAACTTTTAGCGCAGCAGCTGGCAGCCGTTAAAGTGACCCTGCAGGATGCCCGGGTTCAGTACCTGAACGGTCAGAGCAGTTATCTGAACTATCTTGCGGCCTGGGCCTCCATGGAAAGCCTGGAGCGTCAACTCATCAGCGAACAGGCAACCTATGTCAAAGAACGAATTGCTCTTTATAAAGCAACCGGCTGGCGGCGTGAGTTTTTCAAAGCACCCCCGGCACAAGATAAAAATACCGGAGCCAACTGATTTATGAAACGGATTGCTTCACACACATCCCTGGGTGTAACCCTTTTGAAAATTATTCTGCCTGTCTGTCTGATTGGCCTGGGTGTTATCGGTTTTTGGTACTACAAATCAAAAGCCGTGAAATTCAACCGTAAACCTGCTGTCAAAACAGCTCCGGTGGTCGATATCATGAAAGTGAATCCCAGCCGTGTTACTGCACAGATCCGGGCCATGGGTACGGTTCAGGCGGATCGGGAGGTGGTGATTAAATCCCAGGTGGCCGGCACGGTCATCCAGGTGGCCCCGGAATTTGTCCAGGGGGGATTAATCCGCAAGGGCCAGCTCATGGTCCGGATTGATCCGGCGGACTATGCGCTGGCCGTGAACAAGGCCCAAAGCGCTTTGGCCCATGCCCAGGCTGATTTTGAAATTGAAAAGGGGCGGCAGCAGATTGCAAGGGAAGAGCTCAAACTCATGTCCATGATGTCGCCCAATGAGGTGAAAGAGACCAGCCTGGTGTTGAGAAAACCCCAGCTTGAACAGGCCGGGGCTGCCGTGGCAAGTGCTCAAAGCGACCTTGAAACCGCCCGCCTCGACCTGGAACGTACCCGGATAATTGCCCCCTTCCATGCGCTGGTGCGATCCAAAGAGGTGGATGCCGGTGCTATGACCGCAGCCCAGGGCGCCCTTGCCACCCTGGTGGACGTGACCTGCTACCAGGTGGAAGTCCAGGTGCCCCTGGATCGCCTGGACCGGATTCGGGTGCATGAAACCAACGGGAGCCCTGTGCGTATTCGTTCCCTTTATGCGGGCCGGGAATGGGATGGACATGTGGTGCGGACCACCGGGGCGGTAACCGAGCAAAGCCGCATGGCAGGCGTCATTATCCGGGTGGATGATCCCTTGGGGCTCGGGCCGGCCAAAGGGCGTCCTGCCATGCTGCTTGATGATCACGTTGAAGCGCTGATTGAGGGTCAGGTTTTTGACAATGTGTTTTCTCTGCCCCGGACCCTGATCCGGGAGGATTCCAGTTTGTGGATATATAAGGACGGGCGCCTGGAGATCCTTAAGGTGGCACCCGTGTGGATTGAAAATGACCGGGTGTTCATCCAGTCCGGACTTTCCCCTGGTGATCTTGTGATCTGCTCTGATCTTTCCGCGCCTGTCTCGGGCATGGCCGCGACCCTTGCTTTGGGGGAGAGCCGGTAATGCCTGAACATAATCCTGGTTTTTCCGGTCCTGCAGGGCAGGGTCCAAGAGATGCCATGGCCTGGATGGCCGGCAACACGGTGGCTGCCAATCTGCTCATGGCGATTTTCCTTGTGGGTGGTCTTTTTATGGCATTTAACATCAAGCAGGAAGTGTTCCCCGAATTCTCCATGGATTCGGTGAATATTTCGGTCTCCTATCCCGGGGCCAGCCCCGAAGAGGTGGAGTCCGGTATTATTCTGGCTGTGGAAGAGGCGGTGCGGGACCTTGAAGGCATTGATGAAATTACCTCCCAGGCCTCGGAAGGCCGTGCGTCGATCACCATAGAAGCCCTGGACGGTGCTGATGTCACCCGGTTGTGGCAGGAGATCAAAAGCGAGGTCGACCGGATTGAGACCTTTCCGGATGAGGCTGAAGATCCGGTGATCGCCATTACCTCCCGGCAGCGGGAAGTGGTACGTCTGGCCCTTTACGGGGATGCCCCGGAAACCACCATGCGGGATCTTGCCGATGATATCAGGGACAGGTTTTTGTCCGATCCTGAAATTACCCAGGTGGAACTGGAAGGCGTCAGGGAGCGTGAAATCCTGGTGGAGATCTCCACCAATACCCTGCGGCGCTACGGCATGACCCTGTCCGATGTGGCGGATGCCGTCTCCACGGCTTCGGTGGAACTGGGCGGCGGCGCCATCAAGTCCGGGGGCGGAGATATCCTGCTGCGCATCAAATCCCGGAAAGACTATGCCCGACAATATGCAAAACTGCCCATTTTCACCCGGGAAGACGGCTCCCAATTGGTTTTGTCCGATATCGCCAAAGTAAGCGAAGGATTTGAGGATTCGCAGTCCTGGGCTTCATTTAACGGCAAGCGGGCCGTTACCATTGCTGTTTACCGGGTGGGAAAACAGACCCCCACCAAGGTGGCGCAAGCCACCAAAAAGATGCTGGAAAGCATTAATGAGGAGTTACCAGAAGGGATTCATTTGAGCATTGTCAGGGATTTGTCCATGGTTTTTACCCAAAGGGCGGATCTTTTGCTGAGTAACGCCTATATGGGACTTGCCCTGGTCTTTTTGTGTCTTGCCCTGTTCCTTGAGATTCGTCTGGCTCTCTGGGTCAGCATGGGTATTCCCGTTTCATTTTTAGGCTCCTTTATCTTTTTGTCCGCAGCCGATTTCACCATCAATATGGTAAGCATGTTTGCCTTTATCGTGACATTGGGCATTGTGGTGGACGATGCCATAGTGGTGGGGGAAAATATCTATTATTGCCGGCGCCAGGGCATGGGGTTCCTGGATGCCGCCACCCAGGGAACAAAAACTGTTGCTGTTCCTGTTTTTTTTTCGGTAGCCACCAATATGGTCACCTTTATGCCCATCATGTACATCCCGGGTGAAATGGGGAAGATTTTTAAAACCATGCCTCTGGTGGTGGCGGCGGTGTTTGGTGTCTCTTTGATCGAAAGTCTGTTTATCCTGCCGGCCCATTTAAGCCACCGCAACCGCCCTTTGTTTTTTCCTTTGAATGTTCTCGAAGCGTGGCAGGAAAGGTTTTCTGAACAGTTTGAAACCATTGTCAAATCTGTGTACGGGAGGCTGATGTCTGTGCTGCTTTCCTGGCGGTATACGGTTGTTACCCTGGGACTTGCCCTGCTGCTGATCACCTTCGGATATGTAAAATCCGGAAAAATGGGTATGGTTCCGTTTCCCAAGGTCGAGTCCGATTACGCCTTCTGTGAGATTTACCTGCCCTATGGCACGCCTGAAAGCAAGGTGCGTGAAGTGGAATCCGATCTGGTGGCATCAGCTGAAAAGACCGTTGCGGAAAATGGTAAAGAAGCTTTGTCCACGGGGATTTTTTCCCAGGTCGAAGAGAACCATATCGAAATGAGGATCTATCTGACCGATCCCGAGGTGCGTCCGATATCCACCTCCGAGGTGACCCGGATTTGGCGCGAAAAAACCGGCGTGGTTTCAGGCCTTGAGACCATTACCTTTGAATCGAACCGGGGCGGTCCCGGTTCCGGTAAAAGTCTGACTGTTTCCCTGAGCCACAGGGATACGGATACCCTGAACCGGGCCGGTGAGGACCTTGCCCGGCATCTGGCTGAATATCCCATGGTGTCGGACATTGATGACGGATCTGCCCAGGGAAAACGGCAGTTCGATATCACCCTGACCCCTGCCGGCCACCGCATGGGGCTGACCCCGAGAACCATTGCCGTCAAAATCCGGAATGCTTATCAGGGCGTTGAGGCCGTAAAAAATCAGCGCGGAAGAAACGAGGTTACGGTACGGGTGCGCCTGGCCGAAGGCGAACGTATTTCCGAAACCGCATTTGAAAATTATGTGCTCAATACCCCCAATGGAGAGATCATGCTTCGGGATGCCATTGAAACGGTCAAGGGCCGGGCCTACACACAGATCAACCGGACCAACGGACGGCGTGAAATCCTGGTGACGGCCAATGTCAACCCGCAGTCGTTGTCTGAAAATATTGTCCAGGACATGAAGCAGAAGATCCTGCCGTCCCTTGTGAGCCTGTATCCGGGCCTGTCCTACGGGTTCAAGGGTCAACAGGAAGATGTCAAAGAGAGCGTGGGGGGCCTGCTCAAAGGTCTGTCTCTGGCGTTATTCTGTGTCTTTGCGCTTCTGGCCATCCCATTTAAGAGCTATTTTCAGCCGTTGATTATTATGTTATGCATCCCCTTCGGAATTATAGGAGCCGTGGCCGGCCATCTTATCATGGGATATTCCCTTTCCGTTATGAGTCTGTTCGGCATTGTGGCCATGTCCGGTGTGGTGGTCAACGACTCTTTGGTACTCATTGATTTTTCCAACCGGCTGGTACGCGGGGGGATGCCTGTGGCGGCTGCAATCAGGGCTGCAGGGATTCAGCGCTTCAGGCCTATTCTGTTGACCACGTTAACCACCTGCGGGGGACTGGCGCCGATCATCACGGAAACGTCTCGCCAGGCAAAGTTTCTTATTCCCATGGCCATCTCCCTGGGGTTCGGTATTTTTTTTGCCACACTGATTACTTTGGGGCTCGTGCCCTGTCTTTATCTGATATTAGAGGACATTAAAGGGCTCTTTAAACATGAGGATAGCGGCCATGGCTAAAGTGGCGCTTTGTGCCTGTCCGGATTATAATCCGGACAATGTGGCATCTGCAGTGGACCGGGCCGTGACGTTGTGCGGGGGCATGGAAAGGTTTGTCCGTCCTGGACAGCGTGTGCTGCTCAAACCAAATATGCTCAGTGCCGCGCCTTTGGAACGGCGGGTGACCACGGACCCGGCTGTCGTGCGTGCCGTGGGAAAACTTGTGTTAAAGGCGGGTGGACGGATCATTATCGGCGACAGTCCTGCCATTGACAAGGTCTCCCGTATTTCCCGGGTTAACGGCATCAAGGAGGTGGCTGTTGAACTCGGGGCAGATCTGATTGAATTTTGTCGGCCCACCCTGGTTAAAACCCCCCGGGGTTCGATATACCATGCCCTGGAGCTTGAAGAGACGGTCTTGAACGCTGATGTGGTCATCAATCTTCCCAAGCTGAAGACCCATTGCATGATGCTTTTAACCATGGGGGTTAAAAATCTTTTTGGCGCCGTGGTGGGTCCGCGTAAAAGCCAGTGGCATATGCATGCCGGGACAGACCGGATCATGTTTGCCGATCTTTTACTGGATATCTGCCGCACGCTCAAACCGGCCCTGACCATCCTTGACGGTGTCTGGGGTATGCAAGGCCGGGGGCCTAATAACGGCACCCCCTGCCATTTAGGCTTTCTGGCCGCCTCCCGTGATCCCCTGGCCATGGATCTGGCTATAGCGCCTCTGCTGGGAGTTCATCCGGCAAGTTTTCCGTTGTATAATGCGGCCGTCCGCAGGGGCCTTGCCAGATCTGATGGTTCTGGTACGCAGATGGTTGGTGACGATCCCAGTCAGATATTTCCCAAAGATTTTCAATTGCCGGTACTGGAATCGGTCATGCCGATGCCCGGATTCCTCTCCGGACTGATACGCAGGCACCTGACCTCCCGGCCTGTCCAGGACCCTGATCTGTGCCGGGATTGCGGAAAATGCGCAGCAGTCTGTCCGCCGGAAAGCCTTCGGTTTGTGGCGGCGCACCGGGCCGTCATTGATCATTTGACCTGTATCCGCTGTTATTGCTGCCAGGAGGTCTGCCCGGCTGACGCCATTCATTTTAAAACAGGCGCGCTGGTGGGAATTGTCGAGCGGTTGCGCGCCGTAATGCCTTATTGATCATCCGGTACATCAGGCAGATACCTTTTTTCAGCAGTATGGCGTGCTCAATCTGCTCAAAAAAGGGGCAAAGGAATGGATGCCGTTATCGAAAATATGCTTTCATGGCCTATAACTATACGGGATTTCTATAGAATTTTTAAATTGAGTGTTGCAATCTTCGACTGGAAATGTTTAACCCCCAAATATCTTTATTCTCCTTTTTGTGCCAACCTTTTGCATATAATGCTTGGATAATATTTTTTTTTCATGCTATACCGACTTGTACAATCCGTTAGTTTAATAAAACAATAACAAAAAAGGATAACAATAATGAAGGATGAGAACAATAAGCTCACAACCAATGCTGGGGCTCCGGTACCGGACAATCAGAACGTCATGACCGCTGGTCCTCGCGGCCCTCAGTTGCTTCAGGATGTCTGGTACCTGGAAAAAATGGCCCATTTTGATAGAGAGGTAATTCCCGAGCGACGGATGCACGCTAAGGGTTCCGGAGCTTATGGAACCTTCACCGTAACCCACGACATCACCCAATACACCCGCGCCAAGATCTTTTCTGAGATCGGTAAAAAAACTGAATTGTTTGCACGCTTTTCCACCGTGGCCGGAGAACGGGGTGCTGCAGACGCAGAACGTGATATTCGTGGTTTTGCACTTAAATTTTACACCGAGGAAGGCAACTGGGATATGGTGGGGAATAATACGCCGGTCTTCTTTTTACGCGATCCTCTCAAATTTCCAGACCTTAACCATGTCGTACATCGTGACCCTCGCACCAACCTCCGCAGTGCTAAAAACAACTGGGATTTTTGGACTTCCCTGCCCGAGGCATTGCATCAAGTGACAGTTGTTATGAGTGATCGCGGAATTCCAGCAAGCTTCCGCAATATGCATGGATTCGGCAGTCATACATTCAGCTTTATTAACGCTAAAAACGAGCGTTACTGGTGCAAATTTCATTTCCGCACCCAACAGGGCATCAAAAACCTAACCGATAAGGAAGCTGAAGCAGTAATCGGGAAATGTCGTGAAAGCAATCAACGCGACCTATACTACAGTATTGAGAATGGAGAATTCCCGCGCTGGACGATGTTTGTCCAGATTATGACCGAAGAAGAGGGCACCAAGCTTGCTTACAATCCTTTTGATTTGACGAAAGTCTGGTACAAAAAGGATTTTCCGCTAATTGAGGTCGGTTTTTTTGAGCTTAACAAAAACCCAGAGAATTATTTTGCTGAAGTCGAGCAATCGGCTTTCAATCCAGCCAGTGTGGTGCCGGGGATTAGCTTCTCGCCAGATAAGATGCTCCAGGGCAGACTTTTCTCCTATGGAGATACACAACGCTACCGGTTAGGTGTCAATCACCATCTGATCCCGGTAAACAAAGCCCGTTGTCCCTTCCATAGTTACCACCGCGACGGTCAAATGCGGGTGGACGGCAATTATGGTTCAACCCTTGGCTACGAGCCAAACAGCTATGGTGAATGGCAAGAACAGCCAGACTTCTCCGAGCCGCCTCTGGCATTGAGCGGTGCGGCAACTCACTGGAACGCGCGCGAGGATGACAGTGATTACTATACCCAGCCTGGAAAGCTTTTTCGCTTGATGAGTAAGGAGAAACAGGAGGTTCTGTTTGGCAACACTGCCCGTGCAATGGACGATGCACCGGAGATGATTAAAATCCGGCATATCGGCAACTGTTTGAAGGCCGATCCGGCGTACGGAGAAGGAGTGGCCAAGGCACTGGGCATTTCGTTGGACAAAGTTCCAAAATAGATAAAATAGGGGGACAATCCACGATTTTCTAATTGTATCTTCTTTCAAACTATCCAGATAGGGTGGGCAAAAGCGCAGCGTTGCCCACCATTGTATGTATAATCTTTTGTGCCTGAACGATAAATCAGATGAACGGTAATTGGGGTCAGAGTAAAATTAAGCGTTGAATTCACTCAAGAATGATGCTAAACAATGATCCATGGCTCGATTACAGCGCATAGCACCCAAAGACATCCCCATCCATATCATACAGAGGGGCAACAACCGGCAGGTTTGTTTTGGATCGGATGCGAATCATGAAGCTTTTGCAGAATGGTTGAAAGAATATTCACAAAAATACCATGTTGATGTACATGCATGGGTGATCATGACCAACCATGTTCATTTGCTGTGTACGCCCCGTAAAGAAAATGGTATCAGTCAAATGATGCAGGATCTGGGACGTCGTTACGTTCGATATTTTAATTATGAATACAAGCGCACCGGAAGCCTTTGGGATGGGCGTTATAAATCCTGTCTGATACAATCCGACATGTATTTGCTTGAAGTTTACAGGTAT
>NZ_DDYV01000246.1:0-7105 GCF_002348205.1 Desulfobacter sp. UBA2225
TTTCCCGTGGTGACAGCGATCACGGCCGCCATCATTGAAAATATCGATCCCGCCTTGAAGCTGACCCTGGTTTCCCTGGGCGCAGGAAAAAAAGATATCATTTTGACCTGTCTGTGGGAGGTCCGGTTTGGGATTCTTGCCGCCGCTGTTACGGCATACGGCCGTGTCCTTACCGAGGTGGGTATCTCCATGATTGTGGGCGGAAATATAAAATATCACACCCGGACCATGACCACGGCCATTGCCCTGGAAACCAACAAAGGCCTGTTTGCCGACGGCATTGCGCTGGGCATTGTTTTGATGGCGATTGCATTTACGGTAAACTTAAGCCTCTCTTTCCTGAGAAAAAAATAGAATAATTATGGCCTCCCCCGTTCCTTTATATACCCTTTGCCGCCTCTGTCATTACTACGGTGGTAAAAAGGTGGTGGATATCGACGAATTCAACATCCCGTCCGGCAGGATCATAGGGCTGTCAGGCCCCAACGGCAGTGGCAAGACCACGTTTTTAAAACTGCTGGCCTTTGCCATCGCCCCCAGTCAAGGCGAGATCCGTTTCAACGGCCGCAGGGAATATCCCATGTCCCCCAGGGTGAGATCCAGAGTTACCCTGATGACCCAGGCCCCCTATCTGCTCAAACGCTCGGTCCTGGATAATGTTGTTTACGGCCTTAAAATCAGAAAAGATACCAAAAAGTTAAAACAGCGGGCGGAACGGGCACTGGCCGCGGTCGGTCTGGATTTTGATGGGTTTCACAACAGGGCATGGCACCAGTTGTCCGGCGGCGAAGCCCAGCGGGTGGCCCTGGCGGCACGCCTGATCCTTGAGCCCCAGGCCCTGCTGCTTGACGAACCTGTGGCCAGTGTGGACGCCGAAAGCGCCCGCCTCATTCTCAAAGCCTCTTTGGCGGCCCGGGACAAATGGGGCTGTACCCTGATCATTGTCAGTCATGATCTGGCCTGGCTCAATGCCTGCAGCGATACCCGGTTATCCATGGAAAAAGGCCGAATCTTTTCCACCCACGAGGAGATCATACTTCCCCCGCCCTACCAGACCATCCAGACCGGCAGCACCGTGAACTGGATTTTGCCGCTGTCCAACGGCCGCCAGGTCTGCCTGCCTGACAAAACCGGAGAAACGGCATTGATACGGACGGACAAGATCAACATTGCCCGGGAAGTTGAAACCCAATTCAACGGAAAAAACCGGATCCCGGTCCTGGTCACCCGAATGGCACTGGAACCTAAAACCGGCCGCATTGAGGTGGACCTTAACGCGGATGCCTTCGGGCTGACCCTTTTATTGTCAAAAGAACAGGCCGGTGCATTGAACCTGCAGCCGGGAAAAAAGAGGATACTGGTGTTCAGAACCCGGGATGTTTTCTGGCGTTAGGGCCTTTTAGGAACAAAACCCCTTATTTGTCCAATATGTCGCGCAACCTGACACTGAGTTGCTCCAGGGAAAACGGTTTTTGGATGAAGCCGACACATCCCCGTGACAGAATCTCTTCAGCCTGTCCACTGAGGCTGTATCCACTGGCGAGAAGCACCTGAACTCGGGGGTTGATGGCTTTCAACGCGTCAAAAATCTCACCGCCGCTCATACCCGGCATAATCACATCCAGGATCACCAGGGCAATCTCCCCGGAGAATTGACGAAAGATTTCCACCGCTGTTTTACCGTCCAGTGCCGTCATTACCTTATACCCCAAAGATTCAAGCATGGGCTGCCCCACCTGCAGGATCACCTCTTCATCATCAATAAGCAGAAGGGTTTCGGAACCTCTTGAAATAATGTCGGACATTGCGGATTCAGGTTCCACATCAGCCTTTGAGGCCGGCAGATAAATATAAAAAGTGGTGCCATTACCTGGCCGGCTGACAAAATCAATGGCGCCGCCATGATTTTTGATAATGCCATAGCTGGACGCAAGCCCCAGTCCGGTGCCCCGGCCCATCTCCTTGGTGGTGAAAAACGGCTCAAATATCCGTGTCTGGATTGAAGGATCAATTCCGATGCCGGTATCAGAGATTGAGACGCATACATATCGTCCCGGCCGAATATCAAAAGCCTTGGAAAATGCGGTATCCAGAACCATGTTTTTGGCATCTATCAAAATCGTGCCCCCGCTGGGCATGGCCTGCCATGCATTAATGTAAATGTTGAGCAGTACCTGCTCCATCTGATTTTTATCGGCCACGACCGCCCACAAATCACGGGCTATATCTTCCTGAATCTGGATCTCTTTACGTGTACGGCCGAACATGCGGGCGGTATCTATAACAGTCCGATTCAGATCCAGCAACTTGGCCATGTATTTGCCGCCCCGCGCAAATCCGAGCAGTTGCTGGGTGAGTTTGGTTCCGGAAATAATGCAGGACTCAATAGTTTTCAATTTGTTGTAATTATACGCTAAAGGATCGGTCTTCAGCATCATTAAAGATATATTGCCTTGAATACCCATCAGCAAATTGTTGAAGTCGTGGGCCACACCGCCGGCCAGGGTTCCGATGCCCTCCAGGCGCTGGATCTGATGAAGTCGTGCTTGACTGCCCCTGAGCGCCTCCTCTTTTTCTTTGCGTATTTCAATTTCATTGCGCAATTGTTCATTACTCTTCTGCAAATCCCGTGTGCGTTCTTTAACAAGCTCCTCCAGCTGATCCTGGTAACGGCGCAGTTTGAGGTCTGCTTTTTTTCGGTCGGTGATGATGCGCAGCGAACCGATAATTTTTTCGGCATCACCGGCCGCATCGCGTTTCAACGTGGCCGAGACCGAGCCATAATCGATCTCTCCGTCTTCGTTTACCAGCGTAACCTCCCAGTCTCTTACCGACCCGTCCGCAAAAATTTTGGATAAAAAGCGCTGGTAATCATCTGGATTTTTATAGAACTGCTTAAGATTGATGCCGATAATCTGCCTGGGGTCCCGCTGGATCAACTCCTTTACAGAGGGGCTTATTTCTATAATTTCGCCTTCAATGGTACACTCAAAATAGATGTCCTGGATGTTTTCAAAAATCCGACGATACTTCTTTTCACTGGTTTGCAGCGAGACCTTCATCTGTGAAAAGGCGGCAACGGTTTCGTCTATCTCTTTAAATATGGATCCGGTGTTGAAGCTGGTGGTTAAATCATGCTGGTTGATGGCCAGGGCCTCTTTTTCCAGTCCCATCAGAGGCCGCGTGATACTGCGAAACAACTGTAAACCTATCAGGGTGGCAATTACCGAAAGGACCAGGGTAATCCATATGTTAAGCGAACGATTTTCCTTGAGTACCCCCAGGTAATCATTTTCCGGTATATACACGCCGATCATCCAGGGCCAGTGTGAGTCGGCAAACTGGGTGAACATGGTATTGTACACTTCTCCGTTGCAGGTGAATTTGGCAAACTGGGAGTGGTCGAGCGTGAGCAACCCGGTTTCTGTGCGCTGCCACTGGATGGCATGAAAGGCCGCACGGCTGAGGTCATCGTCCAGTTCATCAATTTTAACCATTCTGAAGCTGTTGGCTGCGGTGCCTTGGCCCTGTTTAATTTTTGAGATATCGGGAAACGCCACCACATCGCCGTTGTTGTTGAGCATAAAGGCACGACCATGCTTACCGATCCGTAACCGGCCGATAAAGGTGGACAGGTCATCAATTTCAATATCCACACCGACAATACTTTGCAATTGACCGTTTGCTTTGAAGATCGGACCTGCCACCGTAATGCCGGGTTTTTGTGATGAGAAAAAAATGTAGGGGTCCGTCCAGATAATCGCCCGTTCGGCAAGGGCTTTCTGATACCAGGGACGCTGCCGGGGATCATAGGTGTCACTGGGGTCTTCGGAGGTTTTAACAATGTTGCCGTCCGAATTGCGCCAAATAAACCGGATTTTTTTATCGCCATTGAGATGATCAATTACCTTGGTCCGAAATCCGCCGGGGGTATGTGCATCACTGCGGTTGACATAAAAAAAATCACCATTGGGCATACCGATATAAATACCGGCAAAATGGGCATACAGGGACAATTGATTCAAAAAATAACGTTCCAGAACATCATGCTGTTGATTGTCACTGCCGACCACCTCGGAGGCTAACAGACGTTTGGTCAGCAAGGCCGCCCCCTGGGCCAGCTGAAGATGATTTTTGGATTGGATCATGGTCAGGTCCGCAATGTTCTGCATCACGTCCCGTGCATGCCCGGCCAGCATCCGCTGGGATGAAATGTAGGTGGACGAAGTGATCAGGATCTGCATCCCCCAGATGAGACCAAGGCAACCAAGAACCATTGCCCACCGTATCGATATTCTCATTTTTTCCTCAAAATATTTTTTATCCCGCATCATGCCGGTTTTATTTTTGACTTAAACAAATCCTGACTTAGGACAAGTCTTTGGGAATTGTCAACCCAAATGACAGACTATCAGCGAAATGCCCAGGGATACAGACCGCTTGGTCAAACTATGTTCTGTACATGGATAAAAAAGCGGGCTCCTGTCTTGCCTGGAATTGATCCTGCTGGCATATTCGTTGCTGTTCTGATAATATTGATAATATCGTAAATTAAATCCGGGCTCACCCAAACCAAAAGGAGGCGTTGATCGAACATGATGAAACAAAAGCAAAATCTTTTAGTTTACCTGCTATTCACGTTGTTCATGCTGCTGGCCGGTCCTTTACCTTGCACGGCATCCACAAACGCCAGCCAGGAAGAACTGGCCCCTGGCAGGGTCCTTGCGAAACAGGCGGTAAAAGAGAAAAAACGGTGGATCACTGCAGACCATTCAAAATTTGAGATCCTGCAGCAGGAATTTACCTCAGGCCCTGAGGTGACGGAGGCCTGCCTGAACTGTCACAATGAGGCTGCCCTGCAATTTCATAAAACCATTCACTGGACCTGGAACGCCCCGGGAAAAGATCCCGATACACCGCTGGGCAAAGGCGGCTTGTCCGTCAATAATTTCTGAATCAACGCCCAGAGCAACGAGGCTCGTTGCACATCATGCCATGCAGGATACGGCTGGAAAGACAAAGACTTTGATTTTACAGATCAAACCAAGGTGGACTGCCTTGTCTGCCACGAAACCACAGGTACCTACAAGAAATTCCCAACCGGGGCAGGATATCCGGTTAAGGAAGCCACAGTATTTAACGAAAACAAAAAAACATACCATCCACCGGAGTGGAACAAAGTTGCCCAGAGTGTTGGCCTGCCCGGGCGTAAAAACTGCGGGGCCTGCCATTTCTACGGCGGTGGCGGAGACGGCGTTAAGCATGGAGATTTGGACTCATCCCTGATCAAACCCGACAAACACTTGGATGTTCATATGGGCACTGACGGCCAGAATTTCAACTGCACCCGGTGCCACTCCACATCAGAACACCATATTGCCGGCCGAATCTACACCCAGCCGGCAGCGGAAAATAAGAAATCGTTACTCGAGGATGATCTCACCTCAAAGATCACCTGTGTCTCCTGCCACGGCAGGGAACCCCATCAGCACAATGCCAAGGCCAATGACCACACCGACCGGGTGGCATGCCAGAGCTGTCATATTCCCAAATATGCCCGTATCAACCCCACCAAGATGTACTGGGACTGGTCTACGGCGGGAAAAATGAAGGACGGCAAGCCCTACGACTTGAAGGATGACCTGGGAAAACCGGCTTATGACACAAAAAAAGGCACATTCAAGTGGGAAAAAAATGTGGTGCCCGAATACTTCTGGTACAATGGCTCCATTGACCACCTCACCTTGAAGGACACCATTGACCCGTCCGGTGAAGTGGTGATCAGCAAGCCGACCGGTGACATGACCGATGAAAAGTCACGCATCTTTCCGTTCAAGGTCCACCGGGGTAAAATCCCTTATGATAAAATCAATAAGAAACTTGTGGCCCCCCACCTGTTCCCCAAGGACAAAACAGACAATGCCGCCTACTGGAAAGGATTTGACTGGAATGCGGCGATCCGGTACGGCCAGGATTATTTAAACCTGCCCTACTCAGGCGAGTATGATTTTGTTGATACCTCTTATGTGTTTCCCATTACCCATATGGTAGCCCCCAGGGATAATGTCCTTTCATGTACCGAATGCCATATCAAAGAGACCGGAAGACTTGCAAATCTGGCCGGCTTTTACATGCCCGGACGGGATCACTTTGCCATGATGGACTGGGCAGGATGGATTCTTGTAATCGGATCATTATTCGGTGTCACCCTCCACGGCCTGGGACGTTTTTTTACCAGAAACGGAAAACATTAAAAAAGGGGCGCAACATCATGAATCAGAAAAAAAGAATTAAAGTATATCTGTACACACGTTATGAAAGGTTCTGGCACTGGCTGCAGGCCGCGATAATCATATTTCTTATGGTAACAGGCTTTGAAATTCATGGCACCTACACCCTGATGGGATATGAAACCGCAGTGACGGCCCATAATTTTGTGGGACTCTCATGGCTGGTGCTTTTCGCCTTTTTTGTATTCTGGCTTTTTACCACCGGGGAGTGGCGCCAATACATCCCCACGACCAAAAAACTCATTGATGTCGCATTATACTATGCATCCGGGATCTTCCAGGGCAAACCTCACCCGGTTGTAAAATCCCCCGGAGCCAAGCACAACCCCCTGCAGCGTCTGACTTATCTGGCACTGTCGGCGTTGCTGCTGCCGGTTCAGATGATTTCAGGCCTGTTTTACTACACCTGGAACCTTTGGGGTGGCGTGGCCTGGTCCCTGGCACCGGTGGCACTGCTCCACACCCTGGTGGCATTTTTACTGCTCTCGTTTCTGGTGGTGCATGTTTACATGACCACAACGGGTCACTCCATATTCAGCCATATCGCAGGGATGATTACGGGATGGGAAGAGATCAGTGAAACCACCACGATCCAGGAGTGGGAGGTGGCTGACAAGCGCCGTTCCTGACCTGAGAGCTTTTTTGGTAATCTATCAGCCCAAAACAGCCATCACCCTTTCCGGGAGATGGCCGTTTTGTGTTTTCAATGGTCATATCAACTCAAATAAGCCCCACTTCAATGGCTGTCGACAGTACCAAGCGTCACGCCAAATTTTTTTTGCAGGTGTTTAAAAAAAATTTGGCGTGACGCTTGG
>NZ_DDYV01000205.1:0-13360 GCF_002348205.1 Desulfobacter sp. UBA2225
CGTCAGGGTGTATTTACTGCAATGCCAAAGGGTCGGGTACCGGTGCCTTTGCCAGGGGGCTTTCCATTTCCCAGCAGATTGAAGCCGGTAAGATCGGGGCCATAAAAAAATACAAGGCTCGAAAATTTCTTGCCTATTTCCAGTCTTTTACCAATACCTATGCCCCGGTGGCTCATCTTAACGCCTTGTATGACGAAGCCCTATCATGTGAGGGGGTGGTGGGTATGGCTGTGGGCACAAGACCGGACTGTGTGGATAAATCGAAAATTGATCTGCTTGACGCCTACACAAATGATTATCTTATCTGGCTGGAATACGGGCTTCAGTCTGCCCATGACACCACACTTGCCCTGATTAACCGTGGTCATGATTTCAAGGCCTTTGAAGCGGCCATGGACCTGGTTGCGCATAGAAAAAAGCTTAATGTCTGTGCCCATATTATTCTGGGTCTACCCGGAGAGACCCGGGCCATGATGCTTGAAAATGCCCGTATTTTAGGAAGCATGGGGGTTAATGGCGTCAAAATTCACCTGCTTTATGTGGTCCGAGGCACCGTTTTGGATAAGATGTATGGTCAGGGGCGTTATACGCCTTTAGAACAACAGGAATATGTGGACCTGGTCTGCGATTTTCTGGAACGGCTGCCCAAGTCCGTGATTATCCAGCGGATCACAGGGGACCCCCATTCTGACGAACTTGTGGCCCCGTTGTGGTCAGCCCGGTACAGAGAGACATTCAACATGATTCAGCATACCCTTGAAGCCCGGGATTCATACCAGGGAAAATGCTGGATTTAAAAGCCTCATTCTTCTCGGATTTTGAGCCGTCTTCTAATAGCTTCTTTTCCTGAAAGGCTTTTTCTTCTTTTTACCACCGGAATCGGCATGATTCACTTTGATGGGCTTTTTATCAACTATGTTGCCGTTCAAGGCCTTAATGGCCTTGTCCGCTTCAGAATTGCTTGGCATCTCAACAAAACCAAACCCTTTGGAACGGTCGTTAAACCTGTTTTTTATAATTTTAACGCTTTCAACTTCACCAAATGCTTCAAAGGCCTCTTTAAGCGCCTTTTCTGTCATATATTCCGTCAGATTTCCCACATAAATTTTCATTCACGGATCCTTTTGTTTTTAAATTATATCCTGGCGGGAGAAAGTCAGCACCTGACAGATGACGCTTTTTCCCATACTGTCTGTCTGATTAATTTTTTCCTGTGAACAGGCATAACCCAGCCCAGCCATTTTTTTGCTGAATTTTGCATGATAGCCGCGCCTGGCGTCCACAATGATTACATCACAATGGTCACGGGCATGGCGGTTTATAAAAGCCGACAAAAGATCGACATGTTCAATTTCATAAAGAAGATCCGAACCGATGATCAGATCAAAATTACCAAGATCATCATCCAGATCGGCCCATCCGGTACGAACAAAGGGTATTTTTTTCCCGTCATTGAGTTTCACATTGTGAATCAGGAATCCTTCCGTTTCAGGATGGTAGTCTGTGGCCGTAATATCTGCCGATCGCTGATTCAGAATCAGACTGGCCAGCCCAATGCCGCAGCCCACTTCAAGCACCCGTTTTCCGTTCACATGATGCTCAAGCATCAGGCGGGCAAGCAAGCGGCTGGAAGGCCAGACCACGCCGAATATCGGCCAGGTCGCCGAAGATATGCCAAGTCTTTCGGCCTCACCGTTGATATCCTCAAACTGCAGTGTATCTCTAAGCGTCCGGATATGAATATCCATCGCTCCGATTTCAAGGGTTGTATAACGGACGCGCATAGTGGACATGAGACCTTTCTATTCCTGCAGTTCCTGTTGATTCTCTTCAGAATCGCTTTCGGTGTCTGTCGGGTCCTTTTTTTCAGCTTTTCGTTTGAGCTTTTCTTCTTTTTTCTTTTTTTTATTCAACTCTTTTTGTCTTTTTTCCCGGGAAAATTGATTTCGGACTGCCATGCCTCTCCTTTTGGTTGGTCCTGCTGTTATGGCTATTTAAGCCGGAAGTAACTATTCCTGTGTCATTTTTCTGCCCAGGGCTTTTTCGATTAAGGTAATGGTTTTATTATCTTCCATGGTTGTAAAGGTGTATGCCTGGCCTGCTTGATTAGCCCTTCCGGTCCTTCCGGTTCTGTGGATATAGGTTTCAACCGTATCCGGCAGATCATAGTTGATCACATGGGAAACCCCTGATACGTCAATTCCCCTGGCCGCAATATCCGTTGCCACAAGGATTTTGAAAGAACCGCTTCGAAATCCGTCCATTGCCCTGTGTCGCTGGTTCTGCGATAAATTCCCCTGTAGAGAGACCGCGTTGAATCCGGATCTCTTTAATTGGTCCGCAAGGCTTTTGGCCTTATGTTTGGTTCGTGTAAACACAATGGTGCTGGCCAGGCCTATAATATCTTTCCCGTCAAGAATAGGGGGAATTGCTTTCTGCTGGATGGGGGTGGGGCTGGTGTAGCCCGCGTCACGAATACCTGACTGGATGCCAGGGTGAAAATGAAACTGGGTAAAACTCATTAAAACTCCTGAATTCAGACCGTTTTTCAGTATAAGACCTTATTATAATGACTTAACGACTCTGATCTGCTTACAATATTGAGTGAAAAAAGGTAAGCCGAAGATTAAAGGAGTATCATCAACTTGAAGAAGATACAAAGGGTGTATCCAACAACATCTTCATACTGTTTTCACGGTTAACTATCAGTAAAAACGTCAACGTTAACGTACGATGTTTGTCAGACAACGCTGTCAGCGAGGAGTGCCTGAGAGAAGAAAATTCAAACAGGAAAAGTGCCTTTACTGGCATTTATATAATTTATCATACACAACAGTTCAGGCAGCATAAGGTGCCTGCTGCCACTGTGGGTCATGACGGTCAACAAAAAAAAAGCCCCTGAGAACAGAATTCTCAGGGGCTTTAATAACTGTTCAGATGAAAGCGTCCGGAATGGTCCAAAACCCTTCCATGTTCGTCACTGGGTGGCCCGGGAACAAAAATCGGGTCAGTCCATGACTATTATAAATAAAAATGGTCAGCTATTGCACAAAAATGGTCATCTATTGCACGATGACATTTGCAGCAGACGGCCCTTTGGGGCCCTGCTCAATGTCAAATGTGACCCGATCGCCTTCGTTCAGGGTCTTAAAACCTTGTGCATTAATGCCTGAATGATGAACAAAGACATCTTTTCCACCATCTTCTACTTCGATAAAACCAAACCCTTTAGTCTCGCTGAACCACTTTACTGTACCTTTTGCCATGTTGGCAGTCTCCTAAATAAAAAAAATAAAAATTTGCTTCTAACTTTTGGGGGTCAATCACAGGGATATTGAGATATACACCTTAAGAAAGGAACATATGCAAAACATGCATTTTTCGTATTATACTGGAAAAATAAAAAATGTCAAGAGTATTCTTATTTCATATAAACTTGAATCCGGATGACCGCAGTGCCGTTCTTTTTCTTCCCTCCTGGCGGATGATAAGGCATTCGGTGTTTTCAAGGCTGTTGATAAGGGCCAGGGCCTGATGAACATCCATAACCATAAGTGCTGTGGCAAGACCATCAGCCCAGGTGCAGGTATCGGAAATAACCGATGCCGATATCACGCCGTTTTCAACCGGATAACCGGTTTTCGGGCTGATAATGTGGGAGTAGGTGTGCCCGTTTTTTTCAAAATAGTTTCTGTAATTGCCACTGGTGGCAATGGCTTTGTTATCCAGGCGTATTTCTTTATACAGACCTGAATTCAAAAACCCTTTTTCGGGATTTGTTATGCCCACAATCCACGCCTTGTGATGCTTATTTTCTCCTGCGGCGGCCAGCTCTCCGCCGATTTCTACAAGATAGTTCTCGATTCCGCCTTCCCTGATCAGGCGGGCAATCTCATCCACGCCATACCCCTTGGCTATGGAGCCTAAATCCAGTGTTATGCCGGGCATTGTCTTGGTCAGGTTATGATCCCCGATTTTAAGCTTTTCAAAGCCAATACTTTTAAGTGCTGTTTTAATCTCCGCCGGTTCTGGCGGCTTGTCCCGCCGTCCTTTTGTGCCGAATCCCCACAGGTCCACCAGAGGTTTGACCGTGCCGTCCCAGGCCCCGGATGTCAAAGTATGCAGGCGCCTGCACTGCTCAAGAACCTGGTAGAAATCTGCGGATACCCTGAAAATTTGATCCTCTGGCGCGGCATTGAACCGGGACAGTTCACTGTCTTTTTGGTACATGGATAAACAGGCATTGACCTGTTTTAGGCGCAGATCAATTTTTTCCTGCCATAAGCTTTTCGACAGCGGTTTTGCGGAAATAAGCTTGATGGAATAGGTGGTGCCCATTGTCTGGCCGGTAAACACATACTCCTGGGTTGCCAAAGATCGGGCAGGTAAAAACAGTGTTGTTCCCATGAGCAGCATCAGTGCAAATATAAATGTTGTCATATACTTGGTTTCAGGCATGGATATTATTCTCCTGGTTTTGTTTGTTTTATTCGGACAGTCCGGTCCTAAAATACCGGATTAAGTGTTTTTAAAAGTCTTGAACCGGCAATCACCGAACGGACTTGCCGTTTGAACGCCGTGTGCCGGTTGTACGTTTGTTTGCAAAATTCATCGAACAGGTTTTGGGCGATTTTAGTCTCGCCGTTTGCAATGGCCTCAATCTGCTCTAAAACCTCCTCTTTCAATGCCTGTATGTCGTCAAGCAGCTGATCCACCTCTGCAACAGCGTTGATTATGTTCTCAGCTCCCGGAGACCGGGCCTTACTTCTGTTTTTATCCTTAAATTATAAGATCTCCGGATGAGGAGAATGCGATCCGACAGGGGGTCATCTCTTTAATGCAGGATAGCTTTTCGGTTTCACGGGCCAGTCCTTCACTCACAAGAAAATCCGTCGTGTGCATGGTGTCCCTGATAATCACCGCCCGGACCTTTTCAGGAGACACCGGACCAATGGTTTGAAACCCTGCCTGAACGGCCTTTTCCTCATTGGGCAGCCGGACCGGAATGGCTGCTTTTTTAAGAGACATGGAGGTCAGGGCATTCATGAGGGTGGCCTGGTAATTCATACCTGCAAATACTTTTTCGGTAATGATGTCTGCATTGCCCAGGCCGATGGCATTGCCTGCCGTGTTTGCGGACAGATCCAGGATCACCAGCCGTTTGACATCAAGGCTTTGGGAAAAATCATCTTCCATTAAATCACAGGTCCTGCCGGTGACATTGGGGTCCATGCCTGACCCGCTGATCTCCTTGCCGATTTGCCGGACCACCAGCAGATCCAGATTTCTATACGGCAGGCTGGGGAAATGGGATTTGGCCAGGGCTAAAAGGTCCGGTTCCCTGGTGCTGATTTTGGCCGCCGGTATCACGTCAATTTTCATAACCTGGTCATAAGCGTCCTCCACCACACCGATGCCCAAGCAAAGGTTGGTTTGTTCAATAATGGTATCGCCCATGGCTTTGAGAAGCGTGTGAAATCCGTATTTCAGGGCAAAATTATGATAGGTCAAGGCGCCCGTGTGTTTACCCATGCCCACTACCAGCATTTTGTAAAGCCCGCTTTCCACATCTCCTTTGAATTTGGTATGGGGCTTGATGCGGTTTATGCAGATGCTGTGGTCGGCTTCCATGGCCTTTTTTGAAAAATAGACAGGCACGTCATCAAACACGGTGCCGATTTTAACTGTATCCATTTGTGAGGCAATCGTTGCCTGGCATACCTTACTTGTAACGCCTAATTTTGCCAGGGTCTTTTCCTGGCCTTCGGGCGTGGCGCTGCCGTGGCTTCCCATGGCGGGAATGATGACAGGGTGGGCCCCTTTTTGTTTGATGCTCCGGCAGATTTGCGACACAAGATCCGCAATTTTGTTAATGCCCCGGCTGCCCACGCCAACGGCCACGGTCTGTCCGGGTTCAATGGCTGACTGATCCAGTGCCTTTGCCAGTTGTGCTTTCAGGTCGTTTGCCGGGTCCGGCAGTGCCATGGATGGCAAAGCCAGTTTTACCCCGTAAAATCCGGGGAAATTAAATTTTTTTTCAAGATATTCTGGGTATCGCATTTTTTGACTTGTTTAACCGACCTTCCAAAATATTTTTTGCAGCCGCTTTGAATTGGAGCCTGGAAATCAGGCGACCTGACTCTGATATATCAGACTCTATATTCTTTGGCCATGCCGGGATATTTTTTTTGTCTTATCTCTATACACCTTGTCACGGTACGGTATATGATTGCTTGCACGGCAGGCAACAATTAATGAATGATGCCTTGTCTGCGTCAAAAGGGGTGATTCCCCCGTCAACATAATTAACAAGATGACTGAGGATCAACATGCGGTTGGATATTGATTTTGATTCCATCGAACAAATTTTTTCCAACGCCTGGGAGCAGGGCCGGGATTTTCTTTTTGAATCCGAAGTATACGAGCTTTTGGCGAAGTCCGGGTCAGAAACTTTTCCCCGGACCCGCCTGATCAAGTGCGGAACTCGAATTCCGGATGATGAGCTTGTGACCATACCGGGCGAGAAAATCGTGTTGAAAATAGTCTCTCCCTATATCGTCCATAAAACAGAAGTGGGCGGGGTCCGGGTGGTGGACAATGAACCCGATAAGATCCGTTCCGCCGTGCGCCGGATGTTCTACGAGGTGCCGGAAAGTTATGCAGCCGGCTTGGGCCGTGCCCAGGAAGGCCTGCCTGTGCATTATCAAGGTCTGACCGGTGACGCCCTGACAGCTGCAGTTTCCCGGGATGTTAAAGGCGTACTCCAGGTGCAGTATATGCCCCCGGATTCCGCAGCCTTTGGCAATGAACTCATTGTTGGACTGCGTCACACCCGGGAATTCGGCACCATATTATCTGCCGGATTAGGCGGTACGGACACGGATTTATATGCCAAGCGATTCAGGAAAGGCCAGGCCATTGTGGCGGCCTCTCCGGCCATGTGCACAGGGGAGCGTTTTTTCCGGTTGTATCGCAAGACCATTTCATACAGAAAACTTGCCGGTTTAACCCGTGGACAGCGCCGTATTGTTACGGATGAGCAATTGGCGGAGTGTTTTGAGTCTTTTATCCGTATCGGTAATACCTATTGCCGTGAAAACCCGGAAGCTGTTTTTATTATAGATGAGCTTGAGATCAACCCCTTTGCCTTTACCGATTTTCTCATGGTGCCTCTGGACGGGATGTGCCGGTTTTCAAAGCAGAAAAAAACAGCACCGAAACGTCCGGTCGCAAAAATTGACAATCTGCTTCATCCGGTACGCATGGGTATAATCGGCGTCTCTTCCACCCGGAAGAATTTTGGCCGGATTATTTTGGATAATGTTCTGGCCCAGGGGTTTGATCCTGACAATCTGGTGATTTTTAAAAAAGGCATGACACAATTTCAGGGCATTGATTGCCTGCCTGATCTGGCGGCACTGGAAAACAGCGGCAAGGGCAAACTTGATCTTTTTATTGTGGCTGTCGGGGCCGATCAGGTACCTGACCTGGTCGAGGATATCATAGAAAAGGATGCTGCCCATGCCGTTATGCTTATTGCCGGAGGCTTAGGGGAGACCCCTGACAGCCGGGATAGGGCCGAACAGCTCGTGGAGGCGATCTGTGCAGCCCGCATCCGTCCGGATACCGACGGCGGTCCGGTGTTTATCGGTGCCAATTGCATGGGGGTGATTTCTTTGCCCGGAAATTTTGATACCTGGTTTATTCCTAAAGAAAAATTGCCCAAGAACGGATCCTGCCCCAGGTCATGTTGCAAGGCTGCCCTGATCAGTCAGAGCGGGGCGTTTATGCTGCACCGCAGCCACTATTGCCCCCAATTGGCACCGGCTTATATGATCTCCATGGGTAACCAGACCGATTTGACCATAGGGGATATGATGACATATTTCAAGGAGAGTGATCAGGTGGATGTAATTGCCGTATATGCAGAAGGGTTTAATGATCTGGACGGCCTGGCATTCTGCCGGGCCGTCAGGGATGCGGTTCTGGCAGGCAAGGAAGTGGTGTTTTATAAGGCCGGCCGGACCCCGGAAGGTAAAGCCGCCACCTCCAGCCATACCGCCTCCATCGCCGGGGACTATATGGTCTGCGAAAGCTGTGTTTCCCAGGCCGGAGCCATTGTTGCCAGAACCTTCAATGAATTTCAGGAGCTTATGCTTCTGGCCGAAACCTTAAATACCAAAATTATCCATGGCAACCGCCTGGCTGCCGTCAGCGGTGCCGGGTTTGAAGCCGTGGGCATGGCTGATTCCATCCAAAGCGATGATTTTACCATGGAGTTTGCCCGATTCTGCAATAAAACAGTAACCGACGTGCGGTCTGTGTTGGCTGCCAAGGGCCTGGACCGTCTGGTCACGATATCCAATCCCCTTGATATCAGTCCGGCGGCCGATGACCAGGTTCACGGCGACATTGCCGAAATTCTTTGCCGGGACAACGGCGTTGATGCTGTAATTCTCAGTGTGGATCCCATGTCTCCGGCCATGCAGACATTGGACACCGACCCGGAAGACCGGTTTTGCATGCACCATAAAGGTGCGATTCTCCATCGGCTCACACATCTGAATAATACCAGTGAAACCCCTATTGTGGCTGTGGTGGACGGCGGCAGGCTTTACGACCCTTTGCGTGACGCCCTGATTGCAGGCTGCATTCCTGTTTTTAAAGTCTGCGATGGTGCTGTGGCGGCCCTCTCCCTTTATATTCAGGGGCGGTTGGGCGCCAATGCCGTCCGTATGTCAAAAGGAGATGGTGTAATCCATGACTGAGAACAGAATCGTTTATATTACCCATGCGCCTGTGGAATTGTACAAGGTGCTCAAGTTTGAAAATTTTGCGTCCAGCGGGGGTGAGGCCAAGTATATGATTGCCGACGGGCTAGTCCGGGTAAACGGTCGGGTTGAAACACGAAAAAGGAAAAAGATTTTTCCCGGCGATGTTATAGAAATTTATGGCAGTTGTCTTGAAATGAAAATGGTTCCTGTCTAAATGAACCCCCACTTTTTTTTTCTCTCCAACCGGTATATAGTTTCAAGTATGTTTAAAGCTTATGAAAGCGTAGCGTGTATGATCACAAAAGAGCGTAATATGCCAGATTTCAATGCAAAAAAGTCTTCTTTTTTGCTTTCCCGACTACTCATTGTTTGCGGACTGGTGGGGTTTTTGTTTATAGCGGTCGGTGTCGGCCTGGCAGACCAGCCCCGTGTGGTTTTGGCCGATGCCGTTGTGTGTGAACGCATATCCAATTTCAGGCCGGTGAATCCGGCCGTTGTATTTTCCGTTTCCCAGGGAGAGGTTTTCTGTTTTTCCGCATTTGATCCGGTGTATGAAAAGACAGCGGTTTTTCATAACTGGTATAAAAACGATAAGCTTATTTTTTCCATACGTCTTGTGCTTTCCGTACCCAAATGGTCCTCTTTTTCAAGGGTTCAGATGCGTGATGCAGATAAGGGGCCCTGGCGGGTCGAAATTCGGGATGAAACCAATAATATTCTAAAAACCTTAAGATTCAGCATTTCTGATTGATACCCATGGAACAACTGATTTTATTATTTTCCGGATGGCGCTGGCAGGATGTGCTGGATATTGTTTTCAACGCATATATTCTGTTTCGTTTGTATGTACTGTTCCGGGGTACCAATGTCCTGCGTGTTCTTATGGCTGTGGTGGCGATGTGGGTCATCGGTCGTAGCGCCAACGCCATGGGGCTGATCATTACCAACTGGATCCTGCAGGGCGTGATCACCCTGGCGACGTTTATCATCATCATTGTATTTAGAAATGAAATATCAGGTGTGGTCAGAACACGCAGCCTCAAATTTTTTCTATGGGAAGTTCCAAGGGCCCAAATCGATACGCCGGTGCGCATCATTACGGATGCTGTGGTGGAACTGGCCCGATCGAAAATCGGGGCATTGATCGTGATGCCGCTTAAAACAGGGGTGGACAGCATAATTTCCTCCGGGGTGGATATTGATGCATCACTTTCCAGGGAAATGCTGGTTAATATTTTTTGGCCCGGTGCACCGCTTCATGACGGTGCTGCCGTCATCCAGAGGGGAAGGATTACCCGGGCCGGGACAATTCTGCCCTTGTCCCAGAATCGAAATCTGGCCTCCAAATACGGCACCCGCCACAGGGCGGCTCTGGGGCTTACTGAGCAATGCGATGCCCTGGTGATTGTTGTGTCTGAGGAACGTGGAAAAGTATCCCTTGTACAAGACAATCAGATTCATGAAATCAGGGACCCTAACAAGATTGAAGCCCTAATAAAACAATATACCGGGGGGCCTGAACCGGTAAAGGGAATGCGCCGGCAGAACCGGGAACTGCTTGTTGCTGCCATGGTCTGTTTTTTATGTACCACAGGTCTGTGGCTGAGCTTTTCAAGAGGCATGGAGACATTGGCCAACTATGATGTTCCCATTGAGTTCATGAAGCCTGACAAAAAAATGAACATTATTGATGCATCCGCTTCCAGGTCCAGGCTTCTGATCAGCGGTGCACGGCCTCTGGTCAACTCCTTGACTTTGGATCGGATGAGTATCAAGATATCCCTTGACGGAACCGTTGTGGGAAAAAATAAACTGACCATTACCCGGCAGAATGTCCAGTTGCCACCGGGTATCCGCCTGAAAAACATTGAACCGGATCAGGTGGAAGTGACCCTGGACACCATGGCGGAAAAACAGGTACCAGTACAAGCAGACTTTTCAGGAAAATTGCCGGACGGCCTTATCATGACCAGTATCCGCGTTATCCCTGAAACGTTCAAAATCACAGGCGGCGAGCTTGCTCTGGACAACGTAAGTACCGTGTTTACCGAGAAAATTCCTCTGACAGAGTTAACAACCTCTGGCGTTGTTAATGTGGGACTGGTCATGACCCCTGCCACCCTGCGGCCGGATGAGAAGCATGAAAAGGTACAGATTCGATATACCATCTCAGAAAGGAAAAATCATGACGACACCCAAAACTGACAGCGCCATTATTTATATCCCCCATGGCGGCGGGCCTCTGCCCCTTCTGGGTCATGCCGGACATGACGCCATGAATGCGTTTTTAAAAGAGCTTGCCGCAATGCTGCCCAAGCCTAAGGCTGTGGTGGTGATTTCCGCTCACTGGGAAACCGATCCTCCCATGGTCACCAGCCACCCCGCACCTGAACTGATTTACGACTATTATGGGTTTCCCAGGCAGGCCTATGAGATTGCGTATCCGGCAGCCGGTCACCCTGAACTGGCCCTAAAAGCAGTTGCGTTGCTGACAGAGGCCGGCATCAAGGCAAGAGCAGATGCCACGCGGGGTTTTGATCATGGGGTTTACATCCCCTTAACCCTGATGCTGCCTAAAGCGGATGTCCCTTGTATCCAGATCTCCCTGTCCAAAGGTCTGGATGCCGAAAGGCACCTGCTGATGGGGGAAGCTTTAAGACCCTTGCTCACAGAGGATATCTGGCTTCTTGGCTCTGGATTTTCTTTTCATAACATGAGGGGATTTGATCTGGCTGCCGGTCCTGCTTCATCCTCGGTACCGGATACCCATAACAGGTCTTTTCAGGATTGGCTTAAAAAAATCTGTGCCGATGAGAAAATTTTTCCTGAACAGCAAAAGGACAAACTTCTCAACTGGGAACTTGCGCCGGCTGCAAGGCATTGCCACCCCCGGGAAGAGCATCTGATGCCGTTGCTGGTGTGTGCCGGCGCTGCCGGTTATCGCCCTGCCCATAAGGTCTTTGATGTCAAAATAATGGGCAGGAGTTCAGTAGCGATTTTAAATAAGGCACCATGAGCCTTAATATTCATGACCATTAACGCCGGCCCATTTCCCACTGCCTTGATTAGATGCCCTTTAGCTGATAAAATTATCTAATATGCATTCCATTACAGGGAGGGAGTTATGTCGGAGAAAAATCTCAGCAATTGGGAGAGTCGTCTTGTGCCCCCGGATAAGGTTTTAAATCATATCCGGCCGGGAATGACCGTCTTCATCGGCACAGGGCCGGCTACGCCACGAAGGCTGATCCGTACATTGCTTGATGTGGACAAACATAATATCAGGGATCTTGAGTTGATGCAGCTGGCTGTGCTGGGGGAGACCATTTTGTCCATTGATCGCCTTAATGCCCCCAACTACCGGTTGAAAACATTTTTTTCAGGGGGATATGTGGCCTGGGATACCATTTCCACCGGCCAGGTGGATCTTATCCCTGCCTATTCCTCTGAGATTCCGGAAATCATCAGATCCGGCAGAATCAATGTGGATGTGGCATTTATACAGATCACCCCGCCCAATGATGCCGGATATTGCAGTCTGGGTCTTGCCGTGGATGTGGCAAAAGAAGCCATGTACAAGGCAAGCCTTGTCGTGGGTGAGGTCAATGAGGCAATGCCCTTTACCTATGGGGATACCTTTGTCTCCATAGAAGAGTTTGATCTTCTGGTACGCTCGGATCGGGAGCCGATCACCTATACACCTGAACCGGTTACCGATGTTATGAAAAAGGTGGCTGCCAATGTGGCCAATGAAATCCGGGATGGTGACTGCATCAACTATTCCCTTGGGGCCTTGTTCGAAGCGCTGGTGCCTTATTTGTCAGATAAAAAAGATCTTGGCATTCATTCCCTTTATTTTACGGATGCAGCCGCAGAGCTTGTCAATTCCGGGGCTGTCACCAATAATCGAAAATTTCTGTTCAGGGGCAAATCTTTGGCATCCTATGCCCTTGGCACCAAAAAATTGATGAAATGGCTGCATAAAAATCCTCTGGTGGAGTTCCAGGGTATTGACTGGGTGTGCAACTCCCAGCTCATTGCCCGCAACCCCCAGTTTGTGGCCATATATGAAGGCCGCAAGGCAGATCTCCAGGGCAGGGTCGCTTTTCCCTTAAGAGGAGCCGTGATTTCAGGCCCTGGCGAAGGGATTGATTTTTACAAGGCCGCAGAAGCCTCCAAGGATGGCAACACCATCATCGGTATGCCCAGCCGTGATGAAAACGGCGAGTCCAATATCCTGTTCAGTATAGAGAAATATGTCAATCAGTTGCGGTTGCGTGAATCGATTCATGTGCTGGCCACGGAATACGGGGTGGCCATGCTCAAATGGCGCCCCTTGCGGGAACGGGCCCAGGCCATCATTGATGTGGCCCATCCCGACGATAGAGAGGATTTGATTAAAAAGGCTCGGGAAAAAAAAATCCTCTATTCCAACCAGATTTTTGTCAGCCGTTCCGCCCATCTGTATCCGGCATATATTGCCCATACCAAAACCTTCAAGGGTGATAAAACAGTCCGGTTTCGGGCCATGAAGCCTTCGTATGAAGAATCCATGCGCCGCTTTTTCTACCGCTGTTCAAATGAAA
>NZ_DDYV01000310.1:0-8132 GCF_002348205.1 Desulfobacter sp. UBA2225
ACCGGGAAAATGGGAATGCGCCCGGAACGGGGCTTAAATAACTTGCCCATTTTCCTATATCAGGGCCCCCCGCGCTCCCAGGTTAAATTATTTTGGACTCGTTCCTAAACTAAAAGATTGTGATCGCTCGATAGGGTCAAAAGCCACTCCCAATAATTACTATTTTCAAACCAGTTCCTTTATGATTGAATCAACCTTCAGGCAAATTTTCATGATTGACAAATATTAACCGGCTTATGTCGAAACCAACTTCTGCTGCTTTTTCTAATAGTGCAGACTTTATCTCTTTTTTCATAGTTGGGTTTCTTCCAAGAATCCACAAGTAGGATTTATCCGCCCCGCATACAAGAGAATATTGGTAACCCTCCTGATCAAGTTCAAAAATGATATAAGAACCATAAAAAGGGCCAAAGAAGGAAACTTTAAAGTAACCTAAATCTGGCTCTTCCATAAAATAAGCCTCTCCTTCAGCTTCTTTCCATGAGCCTTTCTCCGCGGAGTACCCACGATTTATGACGTTGACACCCCCGTCATTTCGCAATGTATAATCTGCAGTCACATGGGACAATCCTCGCTCAAATGAATGGTCCAGTCTTGCAATTTCATACCACGTCCCCAGATATTTTTCTAAGTTGAAATTATTAACGGGTTTAATATTTTCAGGTATTCCAGTGCACCCAATCAGAAATGTAAAAAGTAATATTGATATCTTTTTAAAATAATGAGCTTTTTGGTTGAATCTGTTTTTATTTCGTGAAATCGTCAAGGTTCAAATCCTTGTTTTTAAAAAGTTCATATCATTAATTGTTATTTAGCTTATAACTTTTCGAAATGATTGACACTCATTTTCTTGATTAATCAGTCTTTTTATCAGTATAAGTAATTTACAAACAACTTTTCCATTTTTTAATTTCGGCAACAAATTATTTCAGGGGGCCCGGATGAATAACGTAAAACCTATTCTGGTGACAGGAGCAACCGGTTATGTTTCCGGCCGTCTTATCCCATTATTATTGGCGGACGGATACAAGGTGAAAGCCATGGGACGTTCGATCCCAAAGATGCAAGATCGACCATGGGGGCAGGATCAAAATGTAGAACTGGTTAAAGGAGATATTCAAGATGTAGAATCGCTGAAAAATGCGGCAAAAGGTTGTGGTACCGTTTATTATCTTGTCCACTCCATGATCTCCCAAAAAGGCAAATATCGAAATGCAGATAAAAACGGTGCAAGAAACATGGTTCAAGCCGCTACACAGGAAGGTGTAGATCATATTATATATTTAGGCGGCCTTGGAGACATAAACCATAAAAATATCAGCAAACATCTCATTTCCAGAAATGAAGTTGGTAAAATTTTTATGGAAAGCCCCGTTCCTGCAACTATACTTCGAGCCGCCATGATTCTGGGATCAGGCAGTGCCAGTTTTGAAATATTAAGATACCTTACTGAACGATTACCTATAATGATAACGCCCAAGTGGGTTAGCATGCCAACCCAGCCAATCTCAATAACCAATGTTTTAGGATATTTAAAAGGCTGTTTAGAGCATCCCGAAACAAAAGGAAAAATATTTGATATTGGTGGACCCGAGGTGATCACATACCGGGATTTATTCCGCCTCTTTGCCAAAGAGGCAAATTTACCTGCACCATTTATAATTCCGGTTCCTCTGTTAACGCCTAAATTCTCATCACTTTGGATTCACCTTGTGACACCGGTGCCTGCCGCCATCGCACAACCCCTGGCAGAAGGATTAAGCTTACCCACTACCTGCACGGAGAACAGCATAACCCGGATTATCCCCCAAGACCTGATTTCTTGTTCCGAAGCAATTCGAAGGGCACTTGACCGGGTTCGTCAGGAGCAGGTCGACACCTGCTGGGCTGATGCCGGTGAAATCAAATACCCTGAATGGTCGCACTATGGAGATTCTGCCTACTCAGGTGGGACCATTCTTTCTTGCGGCTACCAGGCTACTGTAAAAGGAAGGCCAGGCAATTTATGGAAGTCTATTGAAAAAATTGGTGGTCGAACCGGGTATTACGGTGCGGATTTATTGTGGAAAGTTTATGGTATCATAGATATATTTACCGGAGGGGTTGGACTATCCCGCGGCCGGCGTTCCGAGAAGGAACTCAGGGTCGGGGATGCACTTGATTTTTGGAGAGTCCTTGAAATAGAAACCGAATCAAAGCTGATTTTATTGGCTGAAATGAAAATACCGGGCGAAGCGCTTTTAGAGATCAAAATGGAGGCTATGAATAGAGATCTTTGTAACGTCAGTTTACTCGCACGTTTTTTTCCTAAAGGTTTAGTCGGACTCGTGTATTGGTATGCCCTACATCCATTCCACCAATATGTATTCACGCAAATGTTGAAAGGATTAGTAAACGCCTCTAATTCAAAATTTGTAAAAAACCCGAACAAATACTCTCCTGGTCCGGCAAATACATGTAGATTGTCAGATCAATAATGTTAAAACTCGATCATCGAGTAAAATGTATAGGATTATTATATGAGTGATGACACCCAACAAATATTAAAGAATATTGCGCAGCTATTTGAATCACAGAGCTTTGCTGTTCTCTCCACCCAGAAAAACGATCAGCCATATTCAAGCCTTGTTGCATTTGCTGTAAACCCTGATCTTAATTATTTTTATTTTCTAACCCCCAATACAACCCGTAAATACGACAATCTGAAAACAAATCCGAAAGTCTGTATTCTTGTTAACGACAGCCAAAATCAAGCCGATGATGTTTACAATGCAGTTTCCGTTACCGGCACAGGTGTTGCGCAAATTATTGATAAGTCAATAGAACAAAAAGCACTTGATTTATACCTGAAAAAGAATCCTAATTTAAAAGAATTTTCCAAGGCACCTACCACAGCCTTCGTCCGTATCTCTATGAAGCGGTACTTTATGGTGAACCGATTTCAAAATGTCGTTGAAGTTAAGGTCAAACAATGAAACCGCTTCTCAATATAGATGAATGCTTAAATGCCGGAAAAGACCAGGTTGGCGGCAAAACCTATTGTATAGCAAAGATTCACAGCCATGGTATCCGGGTGCCAAAAAGTTTTTGCGTTCCCTGCAAGATTTATGATGATTATCTTGATCAGTCCCGTCTCAAAGAGAGGATTTTTTTTGAAATCAACAGAAAGCCGCTTGAGCAGATGCGGTGGGAAGAAATATGGGACACGTCGTTACGTATCCGCAACTATTTTCTAATCACCCCCATACCCGAAAAGATCGAAAAAGAACTTGCAGGCCTGATTGATAAATATTGTGGAAATACCCCTGTGGCGGTAAGATCCTCAGCCCCGGGCGAGGATAGTGCGTCGAATTCATTTGCAGGTCTTCATGACTCTTTTTTAAACGTTTCCGGGACCAGTGAAATTATAAAGCACATCAAACTGGTATGGGCCTCACTTTACTCAGATGCAGCGCTGCTCTACCGCAAAGAACTTGGGCTGGATATCCAGACCAGCCGGATGGCTGTTGTCATCCAGGAACTGGTTGCATCAGACAAGTCCGGTATCTTTTTCGGATTAAACCCTTCCGGTTCAAATGAATCGGTGATTGAATCGGTCTATGGTCTGAATCAGGCACTTGTTGATGGTGACATTGAGCCGGACCGATGGATCTTAAGCCGTTCCACCGGAAAATTGATCCGCCATACAGATCCGGTTCGAAAAAGATATGCCGCCCCCGGAAAAACCGGGATTGTGTTCCAAGATTTGAAAGACCATGAAGCCAAAACACCGCCGCTGAACCACGATGAGATTCATCAGATATGGAAAACCGGCAATCGACTTGAACAAATTTTCGGCAAACCCCAGGATGTTGAATGGACAATAACCAATGGGGAATTGACAATTCTTCAGGCCAGACCCATCACCAGTACCGGATTTACTGAAACAGATGACAAAAGATCCTGGTATCTCACCTTGCACAGGAGCTATGAAAATTTAAAGAAACTCTACGACAAGATTGAGCATCACCTGATCCCTAAAATGATATCCGAAGCTGATAAATTAAAGCAACAGGACCTTGAAATACTTTCTGCCCAATCTCTGTGCAGTGAAATCGAGAGAAGACAAAAAATTTATGATCACTGGGTAAAAATTTATTGGGCTGATTTTATCCCTTTTGCCCATGGAATAAGACTTTTTGGCCAGGTTTACAACGATGCCGTGGCGCCGGAAGACCCGTATGAGTTTATGAACTTGTTGGAAAATACCGGACTAAAAAGCATGGAAAGAAACAGTCTGATTGAAAAACTTGCCCAAATGATCCGTAATGATAAGGCTCTTAAAACAGAGCTTGAAAACGAACGGATGCCGGACCCAAGTCATCCGTTCAGAGTACTCTTAGATTCTTTTGTTGACCAATTCGGAGACCTGTCCTGCACAACCGGCAGCGGCAGTGAGTGTGACTACGGTAAAAATGCCGTCATCCATCTGCTGCTTGAGTTTGCGGGTCGCCCTATTAAAGCAGGGAAGTCAAATGGAATCGATACAGCTCAACTTAAAGATAGATATATTAAAAGTTTTCCAGTTGACCGTCGGGATTTTGCAAAAGAGGTTCTTTCCCTGGGCAGGGAAAGCTATCGGCTCCGGGACGATGATAATATCCATTTGGGGCGAATAGAGGCAGCCCTTTTTGAGGCTGTCCGGGAAGGCCGGAGAAGATTGATTCACCCCAACACAACGAAAGATGACGTCAAAATTCTTTTAAAAGCGCCTGCGTTAAGTCTTGAACGGAAAGATCAGAGCCGGGAAGAAAAAGTTTCTCCTGATAAGACTGCTATCGAAAAATGGATCTCCTCGCGTCAAATTGTTGGACACCCTGCAGGACCGGGGATTTCTTCCGGCCTCGCAAGACTGATTCAAACACCTTCGGATTTACTATCATTCAAGCAGGGTGAAGTCCTTGTCTGCCAGGGCGTCGATCCCAATATGACATTTATCGTACCGCTTGCCGCAGCCGTGGTTGAGGAAAGAGGCGGTATGCTCATTCATGGGGCGATTATTGCCAGGGAATACGGCTTACCGTGCATCACTGGTGCTTCAAATGCCATGAAGTTGATCGAAAATGGCAATCAGATAACCGTTGATGGATACCTGGGCATCATCACCTGCCACACTGAGGATCTGTGAATTTCGGGACTTATGATCTGATGAAAAAAAACGTATTTGAGAACACAATCACCAAACGCAAACAAGCGGAGCTAAACTTGAATAAGAGTGAGGAAAAGCAACGCATCCTCCTGGAAGAACTCAGGTACCGCAACATCATCGCCACAGCCATTGCAAAAGCCTCCAGTCTTTTTATTTCCCCGGATAAAGTGGACTACCAGGCCATACTCAGAACAATGGGAGAGAGTATTTCCGTCAACAGGGTTTATATTTTTGAGATAACGGGTAATGGCCGTACCCTTTCCAATACCTATGAATGGTGTGCCAAAGGAACCGAGCCCCAGATAGAAAATCTCAAAGAACTCGATGCCCATCTCTTTTCATGGTGGACCAACCAATTGCAAGATGGAAAGAATATTGTCATAGAAGATGTGGCCAACCTTTCAAGCCAGGCTGCCGCTGAAAAACAGATCCTCCAGAGCCAACAGATTCAGAGCCTTGTCTGTGTTCCGATCTGGGCAAAAGGGAAAAAACTGTGGGGATTCATGGGGTTCGATGATACACAAAAAAAACGCGAATGGACAGAAACTGAAATTGAGGCCCTGCAGATTATAGGAGAGATGATCTCCGGTGACCTGGAGCGAAACGCATCTGAAAAAAGGCTGGAATTTGAAAGAAAGCAACTGCTGTCTATATTTGACAGCCTGGACGGAAATATTTTCGTATCCGATCCCCATACACATGAAATACTCTATGTTAACAACGCCTTGAAAAAATATTTTGACCATGAGTTGATCGGCAAAATATGTTACAGGGAGTTTCAGGGGCTTGATTCTCCCTGTTCTTTTTGCAGCAATAAACAGATCCTTGAAGAAAAGCCAAAAATTCACAGATGGGAATTTTACAATGCCATAATGGACAAAACATTTTCCATTATGGACCGGATCATTAGCTGGCCGGACGGACGTGATGTCAGATTTGATTTGGCCATTGACATAACAGAAAAAAAACAGATTGAATCCTGTCTCAGGCAGGCCCAGAAAATGGAAGCCATCGGTACCCTGGCAGGGGGCATTGCCCATGATTTTAATAATATTCTTTCCGGTATCTTTGGATATCTTCAGCTGGCCAAATTTCATATTCTGGAGCCGGAACTGGCCGAAAAAGATCTCGAAAAAGTTTTAGAAGGCGCTCAACGGGCCACCTTGCTGGTCAAGCAGATTCTTACCTTTAGCCGGCATAAAGGAGATGACCGCCGGCCTCTGGTCGTATTTCCTTTGGTTCAGGAAACCTTAAAATTGCTTCGGTCCGTGATTCCCTCGAACATTGAAATTAAAAACAATATTGTTTCAAAAGCCATGATACTTGCTGATTCAACGCAAATCCATCAGCTGGCACTGAATTTGTGCACCAACGCGTATCAGGCAATGGGCGACCAGGGCGGGGTGCTGACCATCAGCCTAAATGAGGTGGTCCTTGGCAAGGACCAGTTGGGTCAGGAAAATAATCTGTTACCGGGTAAATATTTAAAGTTTGAAGTTTCCGATACCGGGCCCGGAATCGAAAAAGCCATCCAAAATAAAATATTTGATCCCTATTTTACAACAAAAAAAATGGGCAAAGGAACGGGGCTGGGGCTTGCCATGGTCGCAGGAATAGTCAAAAAGCACAATGGATTCATCACCGTACACAGTCAACCCGGAGAGGGGGCCAGTTTCAAGATTTTTTTACCGATTATTGCTTCCAAATTGTCTATAGAAAAACCAAAAACAGAAGAAAATGCGACCTCATACAGCGGAAAGGAGGCCGTCATGCTTGTGGATGACGAAATCGACATTCTTATTTCCCAGGAAAGGTTTTTGACCAATCTGGGATATAAGGTGTCAAGCTTTGAGGACGGACAATCTGCTTTACAGGCGTTTTTAGACCATCCGCATTCATTTGATCTGATTATCACGGATATGACCATGCCACGGATATCAGGAGACAAGTTGTCCAAAGAAATTTTAAAAATAAAACCCGATATTCCGATCATCCTGTGTACAGGATTCCATGAAACCTTTACCAGGGAAGTTGCTCTGGAACTTGGCATACGAAAATATGTCCCGAAACCCATAGAAATCGACCTGCTGTCCAAAATGATTCGGGATATTTTTGACGCTTAGGAACGAGACCGAAATAATTTAACCCGGGATATAGCAAAACGAATTTGAGCATGTTATTTTCCGTAATGGGATAGCTTAATGATCCGGATATCTTTAAATCGTTCTATATCTGCAAAGGTGGTTGCCATGGACTTAAAACAACAAAGCAACTTGAATATCGCCATTATTGGTTCCGGCATCTCCGGTATTTGCGCCGCATATCTTCTCCAAAAGCGACACCGGGTGACGCTGTTTGAAAAAAATGATTATTTCGGAGGCCATACCCATACGATTATCCTCCCGGACGGTCCTGATACAGGTACCCCTGTGGATACGGGTTTTATCGTACTCAATGAGCGGACCTATCCTAATTTTATAAAATTTTTGTCACTGCTCGGCGTTGAAAAATGCCCAACCGATATGTCATTTTCCTACTTTTGTGAAAGAACAGGTCTTTGTTATGCCAGCCAAAATCTGAATTCCATATTTGCCCAGCGCGCCAACATATTTAAGCCTAAATTCCTCCGGTTTGTTTACGAAATGGTACGCTTTCTCCGGATACTGAGAAAAGAATATCGTTCCAATGGCCTGCCGGCTGTCACACTGTCTGAATATGCACGACAAAAAGGGCTTCACAGTGAGGTCATTGACCAGTTCATCATCCCCATGGCAGCAGCCATATGGTCGGGTTCAGATTTTCAGATCAGCCGTTTTCCCATCAGAACCTTTGCCCAGTTTTATGAAAACCACGGCCTTTTAGGCGTAACCGGCCATCCGCCCTGGTATTTTGTCAAAGGCGGCAGCCATTCTTATGTCAATGCCTTCCTGGAATCATTCAAAGG
>NZ_DDYV01000030.1:0-28508 GCF_002348205.1 Desulfobacter sp. UBA2225
GAAACTGCGGAAGTTGGGTTAACACATTTCTAAAACAGCACATTAGCCCTCACAACATGTTTCATTACCCCAAAAAAGTTCATATTCTTCTTGATAACCTACCGCCCAGCCTATATCATAATTGAATCCAAGAGGTTTAAGGATATTGAATGTTTCCAGATGTAGAGGAGAACGCCTTAATGAAGCAGGATGAAAGAAGAAAACATCCTAGAATCAAAACAGATAATTTGATGTCATATATCTGTCTGGATAATGACGGCAACGAATTGGGCCAGGGAATGGGAACCGCTGTGGACGTCAGTCAGGGGGGACTGCTCCTGGAAAGCCACTCGCCTATTGATGCTAACAAGATCTTGCTTGCATTTGTTGGCCCTGACAATGAATTGATTGAGATCAATGGTGATATTGCTTACAGCAAAGAAACAAAAATTGGAATGTTTCAAGCAGGAGTCCGCTTTTGCGATAGCAATGAAAGCATCAAAAAGTCCATAATAAGCATAATAAAGGCATATAATATACAAAAAAAGACAATCAAACACTAGGATAGGGCATTTTTTCAACCCCATTGCGTCAAGCCTGACATAACGCGATACTTTTCAGGGCATCAATCCATCATTCCAACCCCTTTTGGGCATCATTTTCAGTAATACTTTCATTTCCGGCCGTCCTAAATATAGCCATGCCTTCATACTGGGCGAACAGGAGCCCTGCTATGAGCGCTGGAAAGAAATTCGCCCCATGAACAACAGTGGCAAAGGACAGGGCAGGACCGGCCGGCACACCGAACATGGCAAGGGCTATCTGGCAAAGATAATGATAAGTACCTACATAGCCTGGAGAAGAAGGCACAACTACCGCTATGGTGGTAACCACCAGAAGGACAAGGCTGACCGACCATGTCAAATTGTATGGCTTAGCAAAATCAAATGCATGCAGGCAAAAGAAAAATACAATGCCGTAGCAGGCCCAGATTATGACAGACAGGATGCCCACAGTAACATAATCGTGCCATCTCTTCAGGGGCATGATGCCTGAGGCAAATCTTTCGATCACAGAGCCGATCTTTTCTGCAAATTTTTCAGGCAGAGGACTCAGGACAATATCAACAATTGCAATTGCCCTTGGGGTCAACATCTTCAGAAAAACCAAGAATGCCAAGAGCCCAAAGGCGCAAGCAAGCATTATATAACCACTCTTGACTAGCCATTCGGGAAAAGGATAAACGAAAAAGGCCAATAGCATTAGCACGAGAAGCGAGAAGATATCTATTATCCTTTCAACCACTATGGTTGCAAAGACGGGGCTTAGAGGTATCTGCCGCTTTTTACTCAACACATAGGCGCGCAGAAACTCACCCAGATGGGCAGGCATAATCAAATTGGCGGCATAGCCAATCATCAGAGATGAAAAAAGGCTGAAGGTGTCTATCCGGCTTAGAGGAACGAGAAGATATCGCCACCTTAGAGAACGAAGATAGTGACTCAGGAAGATGATAGCGAGTACTGGCGCCATATACCAGTAATTGGCAGTCCTGGCGGCCTGCCACATTTCACCAAAATCAACTTTGCGAAATGCAAGATACAGACATAACAGGCTGATCAGAATGCCCGCCACAAATTTTATCTTCTGCTTGGCCCTGTTCATCTTGCCTTATTTTCGCACACATTGGCCACAACTGTGTTGTTTATTCAGACCTTATAAAACTCCCTGTACCACTGAACAAAATTTTTAATACCAACGCTGAGAGTAGTCTTTGGCTCAAAGCCCAACAGGTCTCTTGATTTCTGGATATCAGCGGACGTTTCTTTAACGTCCCCCGGTTGCATTGGCATCATATTTTTCTCTGACTTCCTGCCTAGTTCCTCTTCGAGGATCTCAATCAGTGTCATCAAGTGTTCAGTCTTTGAGTTTCCGAGGTTAAACACATCGTATGGGACAGGTCTGTCAATCGCAGCTATGGTCCCTGCTACGATGTCGTCAATATAGGTAAAATCCCGCTTCATATCTCCGTAATTGTATACATTTATGGGCCTGTTATTCAATATTGCGTCAGTAAACAGAAACAATGCCATATCCGGACGCCCCCAGGGACCATAAACAGTGAAATACCTGAGTCCTGTACAGTTTATCTGGTAAAGATGACTATATGCGTGGGCCATCAGTTCATTTGCCTTTTTGGAAGCAGCATAGAGAGAAATAGGATTATCCACCCTGTCATCAACACTGAAGGGGGTCTTTTTGTTGCTTCCGTACACAGATGAGGACGAGGCATAAACAAAATTTGCTACCCCGTTATGACGGGCCATTTCCAGCAGGTTTAAGAAACCCTCAAGATTGCTTTTTTGGTAGGAAAAAGGATCTGTCAGGGAATATCTGACGCCCGCCTGGGCAGCTAGATTACATACCACATCAATATGTTGTTGTTTGAAAATTTCTTTAAGTGCGTTAAGATCTTGGATATCAACATGATGAAAAACAAAATTATCAAATGACTTCAATATTTCCAATCTTGCCTTTTTGAGATTCACATCATAATAGCTATTAAGATTATCAATACCAACAACGATCCTGCCTCCTTCGAGCAGTTTTCTTGCCAGGCTGAATCCTATGAATCCAGCCGCCCCGGTTACCAACAGGACCTGATCTTTCTTTGTCATTGCAGCCTTCCCTCATCTTGTTATTGGAAAGATTGTAACAGTTAGACAAAAAAAGATTGTACCCGGAGGGCCTCCTTCCGGATACAATCTTTTAATTTTTGATAGAGTTAATGTATGTCAATGAAGTTATGTCCTAATTTGGAAGGGGGACAAACTGTTACATCATACCTCCCATACCTCCCATTCCACCCATACCTCCCATTCCACCAGGAGGCATGCCGGGCATTGAGTCCTTTTCCTCTGGTTTGTCAGCAATCATAGCCTGGGTTGTCAGCAGAAGAGATGCAACGGACGCAGCATTCTGTAAGGCGAATCTGGTTACCTTTGCAGGATCAATAACACCTGCCTTCATAAGATCTTCAAATACTCCTGTGTCTGCGTTATAACCAAAGGCACCTTCTCCCTCTTTTACCTTTGCCACAACCACAGAACCTTCAGCGCCTGCATTGTTTGCAATCTGGCGCACTGGCTCTTCCAATGCCCTCATTACAATATCAACCCCGGATTTTTCCTCGCCCCTGGCCTTGGATCTGGCCTTTTCGACAGCAGCTATTGTCCTGACGAGCGCAACACCACCACCCGGGACAACTCCCTCTTCCACAGCGGCCCTTGTTGCATTTAAGGCATCCTCAACTCTTGCCTTTTTCTCTTTCATCTCAATTTCTGTTGCAGCGCCAACCTTGATCACCGCTACACCACCGATCAGTTTGGCCAGTCTTTCCTGCAGTTTTTCACGGTCATAATCAGAAGAAGTTTCATCAATCTGGGCACGAAGCTGTTTCACACGGCCTTCAAGGGCTTCTCTGGATCCTGCACCGTCAACAATAGTGGTATTGTCTTTGTCAATGGTGATCGTCTTGGCCTGGCCAAGATCCTGAAGGGTAACGTTTTCCAGTTTGAGACCGATCTCTTCGGAAACAACCTGACCACCGGTGAGGATAGCGATATCTTCCAGCATAGCCTTTCTTCTGTCACCGAACCCGGGCGCTTTAACAGCAGCCACATTCAGGGTGCCGCGCAACTTGTTGACAACCAGAGTGGCCAAGGCTTCACCCTCAACATCTTCTGCAATAATTACAAGGGGTTTACCTGTTTTTGCAATATCTTCCAGTACAGGAAGCAGATCTTTCATGGAGGATACTTTTTTATCACAGATCAGGACATAGGGGCCGTCCAAAGCCGCAACCATTTTTTCAGTATTGGTTGCGAAATAAGGTGAAAGATATCCACGGTCAAACTGCATACCTTCAACAACATCCAGAGTGGTATCCATGGATTTGGCTTCTTCAACGGTGATAACACCTTCCTTGCCGACTTTATCCATGGCTTCGGCAATGATGTTACCAATGGTTTCATCATTGTTGGCGGAAATGGTTCCGACCTGGGCAATTTCATTCTGATCTTTGGTGGGTTTGGCAAGCTTTTCAAGGCTTTCAACGATCTTAGCAACAGCTTTGTCAATACCTCTTTTAATACCCATGGGGTTGTTGCCGGCAACAACCATGCGCTGCCCTTCTTCGTAGATGGCACGGGCAAGAACAGTGGCGGTGGTGGTACCGTCACCCGCCATATCAGAAGTTTTTGAAGCCACCTCTTTAACCATCTGAGCGCCCATGTTTTCAAACTTATCTTCGAGCTCAATCTCTTTGGCAACAGTTACACCGTCTTTGGTAACATTGGGAGATCCCCAGGATTTGTCAATAACAACATTTCTTCCCTTGGGACCAAGGGTAACCGTTACTGCGTCGGCAAGCGCCTGAACGCCTTTAAGCATAGCTTCACGTGCTTTGGCATCGTACTTAATTTCTTTAGCCATTCTATTTTATCTCCATCAAAATCTTTAAATTATTTAAATTATATTGAAGTATATATTATATTTAAACGCAACACCCTGAAATGATGTTTCAGGACAAAGCAGACATTACTCAACAATACCCAGCACATCGTCCTGGCGCATGATCAGATAATCAACGCCGTCAATTTTGACTTCCGTGCCACCGTATTTACTGAACAATACGCGATCACCGACTTTCACATCCATGGGAAGAAGCTTTCCGTCTTCACCCATACGTCCGTTACCGGTTGAAACCACTTTACCTTCGGCGGGTTTTTCCTTTGCTGTATCCGGAATAATGATACCGCCTTTGGTTTTTTCATCTTCTTTAACACGTTCAACAAGAATTCTGTCGCTCAATGGTCTTAAACTCATGATACAATTCTCCTTTAATTATAATAGTTGCGCATTTAAATTTTATTTTTGAATTAAGTCAACTTGTTAAGCAGATCGCCATCTACTTGGAATCTGATTTGGAAGCTGGCTTTTCTGATTTTGCTGATGATTGTTCTTTAGGCTTGGAACCTGAATTGGCTCCGCCGTAATCCGTTACATACCATCCGGATCCTTTAAGATGAAAGGTGCTTTGGGAAATAATCTTTTTTAGTTTACCATTGCACCTGGGACAAACTTCCAGGGGGGACTCCGAAATTTTTTGAAAAACCTCTTTTAAATGTCCACACCTGCTACATTGGTACTCGTAAACCGGCATTTTGGCTATTCCTTCATTCTAAATTACTGAAACCGCTTCTTTTGCGGGACTCCTTGCTTGAAAGACAGAACTAAAGTAACAAGTCTTTTTTCCTTGTCAAGGATGGGTCCTTAAAATTTTTAAGGACCTCTTCATTTAGATCTTTCAATACCATTATGAATAAAATTCAAAGACTTGTGACATACCTGGCACTGTTTTGGGCGCAATAATATCATGGGTAATCCCATGTACTTTTTTTTCTTCTTCAAGGGTCACTTCCGCTTCACAGGCATTTTCATAGCGATGTTCAAAGCGTGCAAAGCGTACCACATGAACAAGCTCATGAACCAGAATATACAAAAGAAACGGCTCAAGACCAATTTGGGGTTTTTCTGCAACAAAAGAAATAATCGCAGGGTCCTGGATACAAACATGGTAGAGACTAAAGACCGAAGAGCCTAACGAAAGATCCTGTCGCCGGCCTTCATATTTAAGCACCTGGGCAAAGGGGCCTTCCACCCGTTCATGCGGAAGCAGATCCCTGGCGGTTTTAATATCATATCTGTTTTTAAGCCATTGAGAGGAAGACAATTTAAAATAATTGTACACCACCTCCTCGGCCCGAAGTGCTGCTGTTGCCACCTGCTCAAGTTCACTCTCATTAAAAAACCGTGTCATTTACACGCCTTCCCCATGAAACAAAAGAATGGACACTTAATTTAAAACTATGCTATAGTCAAAATTTAGCAAATCAAATGACCGTTTTACAGATTTCAAAGGAGGTGATTTTTTTGGGTAGCGTTATAAAAAAGAGAAGAAAAAAAATGCGCAAGCATAAACATAGAAAGCTCCTTGCCAAAACCAGACATCAAAGAAAGAAAAAATAGGTTCTAAAGAAACTGGATTCGCCTTTTTCTTTCGTAAGCCCGTGGGGAGTATTGAGTTGTATCAACTCAGCTCAATACTCATTCCCCATGTGTCTCAGCCCCCAATACGGCCGTTAATCTGAGCTTTTCTTAAAATATTTCATCAACTCGGACTCCGTTGACAATATAACGGTGCTATCCTTATCAAGCGTCTTTGTGTACAGCTCCATGGTTTTCACAAACGCATAGAATTCGGGATCCTGGCCATAGGCGGCGGAATAGATCCGAGTCGCCTGGGCATCGGCCTTTCCCTTTATTTCCTGGGCCTGTTTATACGCCTGGGATTTAATTACCTGCAACTCCTTTTCTTTCTCTCCTCGAATATTGCTGGCCTCTCCTTGCCCCTCTGCCCTGAATTTTTCTGCAATCTGATTTCTTTCGGCAACCATCCGGTTATATACAGAACCTCGAACACTGTCGATATAATTAATTCGCTTAATCTTAACATCCACGATCTGAATTCCGAAATCCGCTAATTTTTCCCGGGCCTGTTTTTCTATTTGGCGGGCAATTTCAGCCCGACCCAAATCCACACGATAACGAACCATCCGTTTAGGGGTATCTTCACCCTCCTTGGCTTCCAGACCCCGGATGGCATCGAACGTATCCATGGGGCGGTCTGTGTTTCTTACACTCTCCACAAGCGGGTATGCGGAAATCAAATCGCGCATGGCCGGATCAATAATATCATCCAGCCTCTTCAGTGCAGAAAATTCATCCTTCACCGTCTGGAAATAGACAACAGGATCACTGATCCGCCACCGGGCAAAAGTATCGACCCAGATATAAGTTTTATCCTTTGTGGGAATCTGTCCCGGATCTCCGTCCCATTCAAGCAAATTTTTAGGAAAATAATTCACCTTCTGGATAAATGGAACTTTGAACTTTAATCCCGGTGTTTTCTTCGCATCACCCATAATACGCCCGAACTGGGTAATAACCACTTGTTCGGTTTCATCTATCACATAGGCAGAATTATACAAAACCAAAGCCGCAATGACTGCAATCGCCAGAAAAACGGCATTCACCCTTCCCATATTACTATTTGCATCTTCCATATTTACTCACCTTTCCGAAGGGTCTGATCTGATAATTTAGCCCCCATATTTACAAACGGCAGCAAATTTTTCTGATCCGAATCAATAATATATTTATTTTCCAGTTTGGGCAGGACTTCAAGCATGGCTTCCAGATACATCCGTTTCCGGGTTACATCCTTTGCCTGGACGTACTCATCATAGATGGCCTTGAATTTGACAGCATCACCCTGGGCACGGTTCACCCGATCAATGGCATACCCTTCGGCATCTTTAATCACACGTTTTGCTTCGCCCCGGGCCAGGGGAATCGCTTTATTGTATTCTTCCCGGGCCTTATATATGGTCTGCTCCTTTTCCTGAATAGCCTGGTTAACTTGATTAAAGGAGGCTTGCACCGGTTCCGGCACGTTGGTCTTTTTCATCTCAATATTAACGATACTGATCCCGGCTTTTGCATTGTCCATTTCCTGTTGGAGCATTTCCTTGGCCGCACTGGCAATCTCTGCACGACTTGAAATGACCTCATTGATGCTTCTGTCGCCCACAATCATTCTCATCGTTGCTTCGGACATATGCCGTAACAGGGATCGTACATCTTTTACATTAAAAAGATACTCCCTGGGATCAGATCTGCGGTACTGAATAATCCAGGGCACAACGGCAACATTAAGGTCGCCTGTGAGCATTAAAGATGAATCCTGCCCGGAAGGCTCCGCAGACAAAGGATCGGATCCGCTGCCGTTGTAGGTTTTCAACCCGAACTCTTCGGTTTCAACCTGTCTGACATTCACTTTGGTTACTTTTTCTATGCCTGCGGGCATCTTGAAATTCAGGCCGGGCTGGGCCAGACGATTATACTTTCCGAAACGCTGGATCACCCCAACCTCACTTCGGCCAACGGTGAACACTGTGGAAACACTTATCACTACAGCGAGGAGAAGGATTCCCATAAAAAAGATGCCGGAAAATTTAAATCCTTTAATTTTTTTTAACAGATCATCCATTTGGGGCGGCGAAGGCATCCCAGACCCTCCACCCTGTTTCTGTTCATATCTTTTCTGATTTTCTCGAAGTTTTTCCCAATCCCAATTCATAAAATTACATCCTGTTAATGAATAACCAACCTGACAGCATCACTGTGTCGATTGGTTAGCTTGAATATTTATATAGGCAAAATACTACTCTAATTATAAGAATAAAGATTAAAAGGCAATATTTATTTGGAACACCCCCTGCTGCAAAGGGTATCAAATAAGCTTGCAACGTGCTTGGACTGTATACGTACAGATTCCCTATCCTTTAATATTATGTTATGACATTATCGAATCAGTATAAATATATCACTTGATATCACTTGGAAATTAAACATGAACAAAAAAACAGGTACAAGCCATCTGACTCATATCAGCGACATATTGTCGAAGGCTTTGTCAAAATACAAACCACCCCAGGAAACGGAAATCACGAAGATATGGAAAATATGGGATCTATCATTAGGGACCTCCATCGCGCAGAATGCCAAACCTGATACATTTAAGAACGGTCAATTACAGGTAATAGTATCAAGCTCGGTATGGATACACCAACTCAAATTCCTTGAAAAAGAGATGATTGCGAACTTGAATGCACGACTGAACACGGCCTTAATCACACATCTACGGTTTAAAATTGGAGAAATACACTACTGATCGGCTTTTTGGGGGAAAAATATCTGTTTTGCAGCCGGCAAAGGGCTACCGTTACAGCATGGACCCCTTTGTGTTGTGCAGCCAGATCCCACCGGTCTGTTCCGGTGATCGCATCCTTGATATAGGATGCGGCTGCGGTATTATTCCGGTTATCCTGGGATATTGTTTTCCTCAATCCTATATTACCGGCGTTGAAATTCAACCGACACTTGCTGAAATTGCAATGAAAAACATCATCAATAATGAACTTGAACAGACGGTGTCGATTATTAACGAGGATATTAAGAATATCAATCCTGAATCTACAAACGGACATTTCGACCTTATCCTGTCAAATCCACCGTATAAAAAACATAATACAGGAAGATTAAACCCGGATCGTCAAAAAGCCGTCGCCCGCCACGAGATTACCATGAATATCAAAAACCTTGCAGAAAAAGCAGAAACGCTTCTCGGGAACAACGGCCGATTCATGATAATTTTCCCTTCCGAACGCCTGACAGATATCCATCAGGCAATACAGGCAACATCTATTTATCCGGAGTGGATACGCTATATTCATACCGGACAAAAAAAAGCACCTAAACGTGTAATTTTTTCAGGACGTAAGAATATAAGCGATTCCGAACGAGTTCTGCCGCCCATTTACCTGTCGTCCAACAATATCATGGATATGAATATATTATCCAAACGCATTAATCCTTGACACGTTGATTAAAAGATACTATTTTGCTCGGGTCTATTCGGAGAGGTGACCGAGCTGGCTGAAGGTGCACGCCTGGAAAGCGTGTGTACTCTAACCGGGTACCGGGGGTTCGAATCCCCCCTTCTCCGCCAATAGGCTAATAAATTCAGATAGTTACAACAAGAAATAAGTCTGTATACCCATCTGTGTTACCATCCCAAAAAGTGATAAACTCTTTTTATTTATTCTTAAGAGCAAAAGCCTTGATTGACGAGGGTTCCAATAGAAACGGCGATTCCAGCCACAATGCACGGCGGTTGATATGGACGCCTTCTGTATAATCCGAAACGCCGGGAGCGCTTGGATTTTGAAGGCCGATATCCTGGATAAAAAGCTCATCTTCTCTGGCAGGTTCTTCTAAATCATCAATCTCGGGCTCTGGCTCGGGGGCTGGTTCTGGTTCTTCTTGGTGTTTGGGGTTATTTGTGCACTGTGCACTCTTTTCTTTTTCTGACGGCCTTCTGCCGTGCTCCGCAGTTATAACCTTGCCCCTCAACGCCTCACCGCTAACCACATCCCCAGGTGCAGCCCCGTCGTTCTTTATGATTTTTGCAGCATCAAGTATCTCCTGCTGAGTCGTGGCTATGAAAAGCTCTTCAGCGTCTCCGGCTTCTTCTGCAAAATCATTAATCTCTGGCTCTGGATCTGGCTCCGGCTCTGGGGCTGGGTTGTTTATTTGGGATTCAGTCCCAGATACTTTCTCCCCTGAATTAATCCTTACACGATCCCTCAACTTCTCCCCGCTAACCACATCCCCAGGTGCAGCCCCGTCGTTCTTTATGATTTTTGCAGCATCAAGTATCTCCTGCTGAGTCGTGGCTATGAAAAGCTCAGTGTATCCTGCAGGTTCAAAATCATCAATTTCCTGCCCTGGATCTGGATCGGGTTTATTTTGGCACTGTGCCATTTTTTCTTTTTCAGATGGCCGACGTCCTTGTTCTGCCGTCCTAACTCTATCCTGAAGCGCCCCCCCACTCACCCAATCCCCCGGTGCAGCCCCGTCGTTCACCCGGCTGGCAAGCTCAAAATAAAAACCGGCCACCCAAAAAAGGACGACCGGTTCTAATGGATGAAATGAAGAACTTCCACTGGCCGATTTCTCGGAAAACGCAGTGAGCCCGTTTTATTTAAAGCCGCACGGATCAACACGGCTTCATATCAGTTAATCCAGGGCCGTCACGATCTCCGCAACGCTGGATAGATCGCTACCGGATGCAGGGCCGTATTTTGCATCAACTCCAAGGGCAAGCACACAAGCAGGTCCACCACTGGAGCCACCAGTCACAAGACCGGCTTTCAAATACCGGGTTGTCTGGGCGATGGTCAGCAATTCCTGATCCCTGACGGCAATCACGATCTGTTTATTGTCGTTGGCGCTCGCGTTGGCTGCAAGCTGTGTTGCTGATTTCAGGGCCACGGCGTTGCTGCCATCGGAATCACAGTAATAAACCGTGAAATCAATTGTTTCGGCTGCCATGTTGCCCAGGGCGCAAAAAAACAAAGCCTGGTTGAATTTACTCATATCCACCACATCGGTGAAAACTTCAGAGTTTACAACGGTCTGCGGGTCGATGGTGCCGATAACTGCAATCTTTTCGCTTGCCATTTCATTAATCATAGTCATGTTCTCCTTATCTCGTCGCCAAGGCCACAAACGGGCTATATGTTGTCACACCATCGCGCCCTGTAATCACGGAAGAGCGCCAAGGCATCCCGGAAATTCGCATAACGAATCTGAACGCTGTCAACCCCTGGACAAACCAAACGTGCATAGAAACATCCTGCCGCATACCTGTGGATTTCATAATAACCCGATATTGTGAAAGGTCTGCCATAATGATGTCGCCAAGATCCCCAACCGGATTGCAGGCTTCCGTGTAAATCACAGGCAGGCCGGCCAATCTATCATATGGGTTGTCGGCCAAGCCACCACCTGAAAGGTAAACAGGAACACCACCATCACCAGTTGCAAGGTACATACTCCGAAGCTTTGGCAGACAGGTAGAGTGCGCCAGTACCACGGCATTTTTTCTGTGCTGGGGAAGCATTCCGGCTTCCATTTTTGCGATATTCTCAAAGAGGATTGTATCAGCGGCTTGCTCGGATTCTTTGGCCACGGTTTTTACGCCGCCAGCATTCAGAATGCCAAGCGGTTGGCCTGCTCCGGTTCCCTGGACGATTGCCAAGCCAATTTTAAAGGTGAAGATTTCCCGGACTTTCCTGTCCAGGTAAGCGGACAATGTCGGGGCATCTTCAAGCAGTTCATCTGATACAGGCACCAGGGCAGTAATTTTGCCAAGGCGCTGAGTGTTTGTCTTCAACGCGGGTTTGCTCTGTGTCAGGCTTGCGGCTTCATCTTCCCAATATGCTTGAATCCCGGTTGAACCCCAGGGCACGCCCTCATCCACCGGCTGAACAAAGGCATTCCCCAACACGGTTGTGATATTGCAACGGCCCAGGATGCCGTCATCGGCAAACGCGTCAGCCATAATCTCGCGGCTGAAATCGGGCGGTACGAGAACGCCACCATCTGAGCCTGCACCCTCGCTGCCAAAACTTGTGGCCGCTGCCTGGACATAACCCTGTAAAGCGTCACTCGGCACACTTCCGGGCCGGGCTGCGTTTCGGATGTCAAAGGCCATTTGCCCCAGGTTTTTAAACCCGAATTTATCCGGGGAAAGTTCGCTTGTTTCGCCGTAAAAAACACCCGGCCCCTGCTGCCTGTCCAGGATTTTTTCAAGATTGTCCAGACGTTCGCCGCTCTCTGCCAAATTTGCTTTAAAACCGGTCATTTTCTCGTCAACTACACCGCTCAATTCCTTGGTAAGGTTTAGGAGTTCATCAAGGCTTGGTGCATTCTGCTGATTTCTCATTGTACTTTTCCTTTTTTTAGTTAACTGTTTGATTTTACAATAAAAACATAGATATTGCAAGCATTTTCAACGTATTATTTTCAAGGGTGGTTTCGATGCTGAAAACCTGCCAGTTTGGGCCTGTTTTGCTTTTTCCTGCTTTTCTTCTTTTTTGCCAAGCGCCTCACCTCCGGATTTTTTGGCTTTTACATAGGGAAGAGCATATTTAGCCGCCATTGTGCGAAGTTTCGGGTCTTGCGTTTCATCACTCACGACTGAAAGCAGAAAATCCAATGGGCTTAAACCATCACCCCCTTCTATAATCCCAGGCGTTTTTACAGGCTCCCGGTAACAATCTTTGTGCTTTCCGCTTGAACACCATCTCAAAATTGTGGTTTTGTGTACATTAAGGGCCCTGGCCGCTTCCAGGATGCTGACGAACCTTGCACCCCGTATAAAATAAACGAATTTGGCTTTTCGGCCTGTGCTTTTGCTATTTTCCATTTTTTTGCACCTTTTTTTCATAAATCGGGAATTAAAAATCTAAATGCGGCCGAACGAGGTTTCCGGGATCGCAATCTCGGCAAGATTTGACCCCCCGGCCCATGATGCCTGCCCGCCTGCGCCACCAGGCCACGAGGGACGGGCCTGCCATGAACATCTTTGCCCGCCGTACCACGCCACAAAGCTACAAGCGCTTCACGATCCATCATGACGGCATCCTCCACTCAAGTTCATCAAGCAAGGATTCGAACTCCTGAATGTCAGCCGTAAGCCGGGATAAAAACTTCCGTAGGCCGTTGAAATCACCACCCTGTGGCCTGGATTTGATCCGGTCTTCCAGGGTTTTAAACCGGGTGTTAATGATCTTTGTAAGCTCCTTATGTCTCATTGTTCTATTCCTTCATATTTTGTTAGATAATTAAACCGTTCGCGTATTTCTCTTGAATATTTGCTTAAGAAGGCATGAGTCAGATATTCAGCCCCTGCACGATCTCCGGCAAACATAAACGGCACACCATACCGAATATGAAACGCTGCAATTGATTGAAGTACCGCATCGGGAGACATAGCGCTGTTATACTGTTTCATGCTGATCTGGTGGAGTCCGGCCTCGATCACCACGGCAAAAAACTCATAAGCCCTTGCCCTGGATAGTTCCCTCTCGAACCGTTCCCGGCCCTGACCCTTCAGGCATCCAATCAGGTCAGATATAGATTTCCGTTCGATGGCCGCCCGGTCCTCGAATCCCGGCAGGGAATAGTCACCAGTCGGCAGGGTGGCGGCATCCACATGGACGTTGGGAACACTCTCAAAAGAATATGGTCTTTGCTCTCGTGTGTCGGTCAAAATTATCATGCCGCAACCTCCACAAGCTTCTGGTAAAACAGATTTATTGCCTTCATCGCCTCAAGGTTACCTCCTCGGTCCGGATGGAAAGTAAGCGCCATTTGTCGGTAAATGGCCTTTATGTTTTCAAGGGACAGCGGGCTATCATCTCGGACAGGGTACGAAACCAGCCGTTCCGGTATCCGATCCGGGAAGCGGTCCGCAACTTCTGCCTTGATTTCCAGGGCAAGGGAACAATCACTAACGTCTGCCGTGAAGTTCAGCCAAAGCAGGTATGAGTCCGGCAAATCCTCTATGCGCGTTCCTTTATATTTTCCCCAGGGCATTATCATGTCTCATCTCCTATAACCGTGTGGTCATATCTCAAGAAAAAACAGTTCTGGTTTGTGACGGGTGTGACGGGTTGACAGCAATTTGCATAAAACTCTCTCCACGAGAAACCTAATTTTCCCTGGTTGAAAAAGTTACGCAAAAAGGGCTTAACCCGTCACACCCGTCACACTTAAATATCATCAATAATTCCAATACCTTGATAACAAGCTCCGGTCCTTCCCTTGGTTTTTTCAAAGCGTTCGCCCATCTTGAGACCAAATTTTGTACCGGATAAAGGCTTCAATCCGTTTTCAGTCATCCAAGTTTTGTAATGGTCAAACAGTGATTTTGCCTTCGCTGTGTATCCAGGCCCGACAATGCAAGCTTCATCTATGAACAATTGAAGTAAATCTTCGCTGGTCCTGTATTCATCCGTTGATTTGGTTACGATCTCAGGTGGACAAAGGCCGTGTTCCTGCCATTCAAGGCAACCTGCCACCAGGAATGAAAGGATACCTTCGGCCTCTGCCTGCAATTTACTCCATAGGTGCGGGTCCTTTTTCAGTTCGTCCGGTTCCTGTGGATTGTCCACGAATTTCATGCCAAATGGAACAAGGTGGATGCGCTGCCACAAGGCAAAATCTTCGGCTGGTGCATGGGGCCGATTGTTCGTGAGGAGCATTAAAGAAAATGATTGCGGGAATGACACTTCTTTCCGCCCATAGGGTGCCCGGCCCACCAGATCCCCGCCTCCTGTCAAAAGCTTGACCTTGCCTGTGTCCATCCTGCGGCCCTCGTTGGTCTCGGATGCCCAAGCGATCCGTAATCCCCTGAGACGCATAATATCGGCGCTCGGCCCGGACGAACTTCTTAAGCGCCCCTGATCCAATAGCAGTTCAGATTGTACCGGCCCGGCCAAATTCTCACCCAGGACAAATTTTATAGTTTCAAGCAAAGTGTCCTTACCGTTGCGCCCAGCACCAAAGAAAATGAAAAGCTTGTGTTCAAGGTTTGCACCCACAAGGGCATGGCCAAGCATCCGCTGAATATAACAAAACAGTTCCGTATCGTTGCCGCAGATTTCCATCAAGGAACGTTCAAATTGTTTACAGACGGCGCTTTTGTGGTATGTTGTAGGACAAGCTGACTTTAGGTATTGCTCCGGCTTACCAGGTCTCAAATCGCCTGTTTTAAGGTCCACAACGCCGTTTTTACATGGCAGTGCATACGGGTCCCGGTCCCATTCGTCGCCGGTGATCCCCAGGCTATTCGGACCCATGGCTGCAAATTCGGCTACCTGTTTCCGATAAAAAAGGTTGTTCAAATTACGGATGGTTGTTTGCAGGGCTTTTTGTTTGTTTTCAAGTGTTTTGACTTGCATCTCAAGGGATTCTTTTTGAGCCTGATCCGCTGTTTTGAGCCGCTGCCCAATAATAATAATTTCACCGCGAATGTGGGATTCGGTCTTTTTAAAAATATCCTGAACGTCATCAAGTGCCTGGAAAGTTTCACCAGTGCCATCCGATGCCCAATAGTGGCCGGCGAACTTATGCCAAATCCCGGCTGCATGATCAAAGCAAAACTTCCCATTAAGAATTTGTTTAGAAATATCAGAGCAACCTTTTTGCCCATCAAAGGCGGAATTGATAATGTCTTGCCGCGATAGACCAAACCTGCTCAGATAATCGTCTAATTCATCGTTTTGGGCGTCTTCCTGGCTTGGCTGTGCTGGTTCTTTTGGATTTTCTAAGATCGCTTTTGCGGCATCAAGACCGGCCTTGGCATAATCATTAAAGTCCTGTCCCGCGCCTGGCGGTATGACAATTTTCAAACCATTTTTAAACGCCGCCTTGTTTGCAGCTTTTAGCCCGTCCCCGCTTGAATCGTTATCCGCTGCCACAATGACGGATTCATGCTTTTCCTTCACCCAGGGCAGGACATGCTTAAAATTTTCCTTGCCACCAACACAATAGACGGTTGAGCCTGTGGCCTCTTGGATGCTGTGTCCGGTTGCCGGGCCTTCGCATACATAAACAACGTCATTTGTCCCGGCTATTTTATAGGCTGATCCGGTTACGCCCTGGCCGTTGTTTTTGGCCTTGCTCAGGAAAAGTTTTTTATCCAGGCTGATAAGCTGAACGGTTTGGAGCTGACCGGCGCTATCATGGAAAGGCACCACCCAATTGTCATGTTTATCAACCCTTATTACGTCAGGTCGAATCTGCTTTTTATCAATATACGGATGGGATACCTTGCTCATGGATTCATCCCAAATATGTTGGGCCAAGGGCTTTTTGCCAGAACTTGAACCATTGATCTTGAGAAAATTCCCTTTGATTCCGCAACGGTGGCAATGAAAAACGCCTGTATCAAGATTAATGCCCAGGGTCTTATCCTGGCCTTGTCCGCCCTGGCAAATGCAATTGGCTCGGATCTCACCAGACACTGCGCCCGATCCTGTAGCGGCTTGGGTCACAAAATCACGGGCATTCATAAGGATATTAATTGCCGCATCCGAATAATTTTTTTCTTGATTTTTCCCGATAATTTTTGTATTATTCAACATTCGATTTCCTTAAAACGCCCATCTGGTTGTCCGCCGGTGGGCGTTTTTTTATGGATCGTAGGCGCGCGGGTGTGATATGGTGGGCGCGCCTACGATCTTGATTTGGTGTCTCGATCATGGCACGCCCCGGGGGGATTGCTTGGCGGCTCCCCCCCGGGGCATACCGGCTATTTTTCAATCTTCGTTTCTGCTCTCTTTTTCTCTTTCGGCTTCAGCCTTTAATTCTGCTCTCAACTGTTCTGCCTGTGCCTCAAGTTCCATGAGTCTGCGTTCCTTGTCGGAAAGGGTGCCGTCCAGGTTTTTGTCAAGCTCTATGTTTTCAAGACTTCGTGCAAAAATATAAAATGGTAAATTGTCTCTGTGGTTCTGAAACTGCTCCTCAGTGATGACTTCAAGCTCACGATAGTGGAGCGCACAAAAAAGATTAAAATCCGAATATTCGTTGGAGAACTCTCCCATTTTCTCGATCACATCGGGGTTTATGTTTTTAATTTTCTTCGGCACAAGGCCGGTTGCCCTGGCGTGGTTCACCCGGTTAATTGCAGCGTTTATGAGGGATCGCACAACACCCGTTGGGGTCGTACCCGAAGGGGAATAATCAATAAATTTTTGAAATCGTTCTGACTCTTCAGCGCCCAGCGTAATAGAAATTCTTTTTGACATAATATTACCTCTTAAAATAAATGTTTTAGCTTGAGCTCAAAATATATGCTTGTTGAGCTCGTGTCAATAAAAAAGTGAGTTCAAGAAATTGAAGTCAGAAACATGCAATTGTTTATTTTCGGCAATATTCAATCATTCTGTTTCCTTGACGCCAAGGGCGGAAAACCATGTCGGCGTTTTTCTTTTTAAGCTTTTTTACGTCGTTCCCACGCTTCCACTTCTTCGATGTCCCAACGCGAACAGCCTTTGCTCAATTTAATTGGCTTCGGAAAACCAGATGTTTTAACCCAACGCCAGATTGTTGTCCGGTGGGTTTCGTAGCGCTTGGCAAGCTGTGTGTCCGAATAATAAACCATTGGTTTTAATCCTTCTTTTTATCAGTCAAAATCATGATTATGATTCATTTTAGGCAAAAAAATATTAAAAATGCCGTTTCAACGAAAAATAAATTTCTCTCAAATTGATAACAAAACAGTTTGTGATATGTTTCATTTCAGAAACCTTTAGAACTATATCAGAGTCTCTTAGTGATAAATATGTAACAGAAAATTTATCAAAGACATCCGAATAAAAAACCTTAACAAAGACTTGAAGTTCCGGGTCACTTTCAATGATTTTTTGACATTCTCTATATAACGTCCGTGTTTCCAACAAATCAAAAATGAACTTTAACTTACTAATCGGAATCCCAAAACTTGTAAGTTCCTTAATGATACTAAATTGAAAGAGATTATCATGGGAATAGAGTCTTCGTTTCCCACGCCCCATTCCCGGATCAACTTCAGGCGTAACAATACCATTTTCAGTGTAAAACTGAATTTGCCTCTCCGTGAGACCTGTTATTTCCGCTACCCGTTTTTTATTGAATTCTGTTTCCATAATCTTATGTATAAATCATAACAGTGATTCATTGCAAGCATTTTTTCTTAATCAGTTGCAATCTTTAGTCGATAATCTTTCTAATAGGTATAACATTATCAGTGCAAGCAGGTTCCTTATTTATATACTCCACCCAAGAATTCATGAGATTGCGCCTTTTGTCCAGCAGATCCCCACGCGCATACGCTTCCCTGACATCATTTCCAACTTTATGGGCAAGGCACATTTCAGACATTAAATCAGGGAAAGCGGTTTGCTCAGTCGCCCAGGTCTTAAAAGTGGCCCGGAATCCATGCGGGACGGCGCTTACTTTCATCCTGCGACATAACATAGATATACTCATGTCTGACAACATGCCGCCCCGGGCAGCCGTGAATAAATAATTGCTCCCCTCGAATCTCGGCAATTTTTCCAACAATGAAATAGCATCGTCACACAAAGGCACCCGGTGTTCCCGGTCCATTTTCATACGCTCCGAAGGTATTACCCAGATACGGTTTACCATGTCGATTTCATCCCATGTTGCGCCCCTTGCCTCAGATGATCGGCAGGCCGTAAGTATGATCCACTCCAACGCCCTGGCCGTCATCGCTGGCCGTTTTCTTAGCTGAATCATAAATTCGTATATCTCTTGGTATGGCAAGGCTTTGAAATGTTGCTCGTTTTTTATTTTTGATGGTTTGGGTAAAATTTCAGACAAGTTTCCCACCCACCTTGCCGGGTTCTCACCCGTGCGATATCCTGAGACAGTGGCCCAATTCAAAACTTGCTCCACCCTTTGCCGAACCCTGCTTGCGGTCTCAGTTTTTTCTGTCCAGATGGGCTTAAGTACGGATAATATTTCCGGCAGATCAATATCAGATACTGATATGTCCCCTATGATGGGATTAACATGCCTTTCAACGGATGATATCCAGTCTTTTGCATGCTTGTCGCTTTTGAACTCGGCTGCTTTTTTCCGGTGACACCTCCGGGCAGCGTCTGCAAAGGTCAAATATTGCGCCTGTTCTTTTTTGAGAGCATCCCGGTGTTTCCTTTTTTCTTCAACGGGGTCAAATCCAGATTCAACCATTTTTTTAATACTTCTGGCTTTCTCGTGGGCCATGGCAAGAGTTACGTCAGGATATCCACCCAAACCAATGGATCGGCGCTTATTCCCTATCTTTGTCCGGAAAATCCATGATTTTGTGCCGGAAGGCTTGACAACCATTAATAAACCTGCAATGGTGCCTACCGCATGGCGGCCAGGCGCTTTAATCCGTGAAACCTCAACAGCGGTAAGGTTTTTCACTCTTTTGGGCATAAAGGCCCCCCAGTTCTATTCCCTGTTTTTTGTGGCATCATCTGTGTTACCATAAAGGAATACTAAAACATGAAATTGATTGCAACAGATAAGAACGAGAAAAAAAACAGATAAACAACAAAAGATATTATTTCAGATGGTTATGAAACAAAAAAATATTGATTGCAACAAGGAAAGGGTGGCCCCCTTCTCCGCCATTTAAAAGGAAAGCTACTGTGATTGCAGTGGCTTTTTTTACTTTATAGCCGATTTTTCGATAATATTCTCATATCATTCATGAACAATAGAATAAAACAAAATAATCTTAAAACCCCTTTTGATATTGTGGAAAACTGTTCACCCCTGTGGAAAAAAATTTTTGCCGAGGCAGTTCGAGATCCTGCTGAACTATGCAGACGTCTGGAAATCTCAAACGAACATGTGGATTTAAATTCCAATTTTCCAATGCTTGTACCTGAACCGTTTTTACAGCGCATCAAGCCCAAAGACCCCCTGGATCCGCTTTTACTTCAGGTCCTTCCCAGAAAGGAAGAATCTGCTGTGAGTCCGGACTTTACAACCGATCCGCTTGGTGAGAATGGGCATTTAAGCCCTGAAGGCACCCTGTCCAAATACCACGGCCGTTCTCTCATCGTAACAGGCAAGGCGTGCAGTATTCACTGCCGTTTCTGCTTCAGGCGGCATCTACCGCTTCCGGAGATAGAGGAAAACAGCATTTCAAGCGGTTCCGGTATTCATCCGGAAATCATTGCCGCTCGATTTAAGGCTGACCCCACACTCCACGAGGTAATCCTCAGCGGCGGGGATCCCCTGATGTTAAGTGACAGGCAACTTCAGGATCTCATTTTCCACCTTGACCAGGTCCCGGGTATACGAAGAATCAGAATTCATACCAGGATGCCGATTATCATTCCCCAGCGGCTTACTGAAAACCTGCTTAGCTTGCTGAGTAATCATAAACGTTATGGCAAGAGAGCTAAAATGATTGTTGTATTACACGTCAATCATCCCAATGAACTTGATTCCGGGGTTTCCCGTTCAATAGAAGAATTAATGGATTCCGGGTGCATTTTATTAAGCCAAACCGTGCTGTTACGACAGGTGAATGATTCTTTGCCTGTGCTGGCTGAGCTTTTTGAGCGTCTCATTGATTTAGGGGTTATGCCATATTATCTTCATCAGCTTGATCGGGTTGCCGGCGCTGCACATTTTGAAGTCTCACCCGAAGAAGGATGCGACCTGATAACAAAACTGAGGAGACTGTTGCCGGGATATGCAGTCCCACGCTATGTCAGGGAAATCCCAGGGGAACCGGGTAAGGTTGTGTTAAAATAGCTGATGTTGATTGAGAACATTAGACCTGGCAGCGGAAAATATTTTTCGCCTGTTAAATTGAAACACACGGCTTATTCAGTTCTTCGAGAATTTGCTTGATAACATCATCTGCCTTATCAATGCATACCTGGCAAGTACCCACACGCCTGTGGCCGCCGCCGCCATGTTTAAGCATCAAAGAGCCCACATCAACTCCGGCGGTGTCGTTGATAATACTGTAACCGCAGGTGATCACGATATTCCGGCGCTGGAAGCCCCACATAATCTGCACGGAAATATTAGCCTCGGGAAACAGGCTGTATAAGAGAAACCGGTTGCCTGTATAGATTTCATCCTGCTCCCTTAAGTCAAGGAGGACAACATTTCCTTCCACCCGGCTGTTGTCAAGGAGCATCCGACGGAAGAGCTTGTCCTGTTCAAAGTACCGCACGGTTCGTTCCTTGATATCCGGAATCTCAAGGATTTCCTTATCACTCTTGTTCCGGCAGTAATCAATCATATCCATCATCAAAGCGTAATTGCTGATGCGGTAATCCTTGTAACGCCCCAGACCGGTACGGGGATCCATAATAAAAGACAAAAGAACCCAGCCCTCGGGATTGAGAAGTTCCTCTCTTGTAAACCGGGCAGCATCTGCTTTATCAATGGCACGGACCAGTTCATCAAGATGCTGGTTCTTAAAATATCTCAACCCTCCATAATACTCGTAAATAACCCGGGATGTGCTTGGCGCCGAAGGTTCACAGTTCCCTTCAAAATTGCCGAATACCTTGCGTTCCTGTTCGCTGGAGTGGTGATCAAACCAGATACCGCAACAAGGAACGAAAGGAATGTTTGCCAAAATATCGTCGCAAGTTATTTCAATTCTGCCGTCCTGAATATCCTTGGGGTGGACGAATTTAATCTCATCAATGATTCCTTTTTCTTTGAGAATGGCCGCACAGCCAAGGCCATCAAAATCGGATCGGGTAACCAGTCTCATGATGATCTCCTTATTGTTTTGTTACGAATATTTATAAGATTAATATAATGATAATGATTCTGGTATATTAGCACAAAACCCACAGAAATCTCAATCATTTTGACATCCGGACGCTAAAAGACAAAAAGCGCTATCCCAGTTCCCGTCCTATTCCGTGATATTCAAAACCGGCTTCTTTGATTTCGTCAGGGTCATACTGATTTCTACCGTCAAAAATCACCCGTTCTTTCATCAGGGATGCCATCTTTTTAAAATCCGGCTGTCTGAAGGCCTTCCACTCCGTAACCAGAATACATGCATCCGCGCTGTCCAGGGCTGAATACTGGTCTTGGGCAAAACAGATCTTCTCCTGCTCCTGTGCCGGAATCTCCTTTCGGGCCTGGTCCATGGCCACGGGGTCATAAACATTAACCCGGGCACCTGCATCCAAAAGGGCTTTAATCAATACACGGGAGGAGGCTTCGCGCATATCATCGGTGCCGGGTTTAAAGGCCAGCCCCCAAATGCCGAATGTGCGCCCGGTCAAATCCTGTCCGAATCTATTAATCACCTTGTTTGCCAGCACCTGTTTTTGAAGATTATTTCTTTCCTCCACCGCCTCCAGAACCATGGGAACAAACCCCGCATCCTTACCAGTTTTCACAAGGGCTTTGACATCCTTGGGAAAACATGATCCGCCGTATCCGCAGCCCGGGTAAATAAATGAATACCCGATACGCGAATCTGAACCGATCCCCTTGCGCACGTTCTCCACATCCACACCCAACCGTTCGCACAGATTGGCAATCTCATTCATGAATGAAATCTTTGTGGCCAGCATGGAGTTGGCCGCATATTTCGTCATTTCAGCATCTTTAACATTCATGAACAACATTTTGTCCCGGTTTCTTGAAAAAGGTGCGTACAGCCTGCGCATCAACTTTGCAGCCCGATGGGAATCTGCGCCCACAATAATCCGGTCCGGCTTGAGGAAATCATTAACAGCCGCTCCCTCTTTAAGAAACTCGGGATTGGATACCACGTCAAATTCAATGGCTGCACCCCGGGTCTCAAGTTCTTTACTGACCTGTGCCCTGACTTTGTCTGCCGTTCCCACGGGTACCGTGGATTTATCCACAATCACGGCGTAATCTTCAATAACCGATCCGATCTGCCGCGCCACTTGCAGCACATACTGCAGATCAGCAGAGCCATCCTGCCCCGGCGGCGTGCCCACGGCAATGAAAAACACATTGCAATCCTTTGCGGCCTGGGCCAGAGAGGTGGTAAAATTCAGCGTGCCTTCCTTATAATTATTAAGGACTATCGACTCAAGTCCCGGTTCATAAATGGGAAGAATCCCTTTTTTCAAGTTATCTATTTTTTCTTTGTCAATATCCACACAAGTGACATGACTTCCCATTTCAGAAAAACATGCACCTGTGACAAGGCCTACATATCCGGTTCCGATAATTGTTAATTTCATTTATTTAGTGATACCTTTCATTATATTGCCCAAACGGCCCCCATGATTTACGGCCTTAGACAAATTGAATCGAGATGAATTGAATATTGTCAGACAATGGATCTGAAACTTTTGTAATGGTAATTAATTCATTTTATAAATTGCTTGTCAACTCAATTTCTTTCTGATAGGGAAAAATAGAAGTGATATTTCCGGCGTTATGTAAAAAAACACATAAATTACTTGTTCGCATTTGTTATTCGGATGACATCGTATTTTTTTTAACAGGCTGATTTAAGAAAAATTACAATTGAAATTTTGGAGGATCTGTTATGAGTAAAAAAGTTGGCGTATTATTAGCAGGGTGTGGCGTATACGACGGCTCTGAAATTCATGAAGCTGTGTTGACAATGCTCTATTTGGATCAAGCCGATGCAGATATTATTTGTATGGCACCGAACATGGAACAATATCATGTCATTGATCATTTATCAGGGACGGAAGCATCCGAAAAAAGAAATGTGTTGGTAGAATCTGCACGGATAGCCCGCGGAAAGATTAAGGACTTAAAAGAGGTTCAAGCAAGCGATATGGATGCCCTCATCATACCAGGTGGTTTTGGTGCTGCCAAAAATTTAAGTGATTTTGCAATTAATAATATTAAGGCTAAGGTTCACCCGGAAGTTCAGCGAATTATAACGGATATGATTAATGGCAAAAAGCCTGTCGGTGCCATTTGTATTGCTCCGGCGACGTTAACGAAGGCAATTGCCGACAAACATCCTGAAGTCACCATTGGAAATGATCTGGGAACCGCAGACGCGATCGAGAAAATGGGCGGCAAGCATGTGGCATGCGCTGTTGATCAGATACATGTAGACCGGAAGAGAAAAATTGTAACAACGCCGGCATATATGCTTGGGCCAAATATTAAAAACGTTGCCATGGGAATTGAAAAATTAGTCACTGAGGTCTTGGCCATGATATAATCCGTATTTTATATATCCCTTAATTGACAAGGCTGTGGGCCGGTTGTATTTTAGCTTTTATTATGAATGAACATAAAAAAATACAGTTAAAAGACTACCGGCCCTTTGCATTCATTGTCGACCATGTTGACCTGATCTTTAACATCCGGGACGACCACACCCGGGTGACATCCAAACTTAAAATGAGAAAAGATCCGGCCTGGGCAGATGAAACAACTCCTTTGGTACTGAACAAGGGAAAGTTTGACATTATTTCCGTGCTTGCCGGCGACATGGTACTTTTGCCCGGTGAGTACAAAAGCGACGATGAAACCTTTACCCTTGCAGCCACCCCGGATGTTTTCGAGCTTGAAATCGCGAACATCCTTAACCCCGATGAAAATACGGCTTTAGAAGGATTATACCGTTCGGGCAGCATTTTATGCACCCAGTGCGAAGCCCAGGGATTCCGCAACATCACGCCCTACCCTGACCGGCCCGATGTGATGGCACCGTTTTCCTGTACTATTGTGGCCGATAAGACCCGCTACCCGATTCTGTTATCCAACGGAAACCCTGTGAAATCCGGAGACCTTGACGACAACCGTCACTTTGCCGTCTGGGAAGATCCCTTTAAAAAGCCCTGTTACCTTTTTGCCCTGGTGGCAGGGGATCTTGCCGTGTTGGAGGACCTGTTCACAACATCATCGGGCAGGGACGTGGCGCTTAAAATCTATTCTGAAAAAGAGAATATCGCCCTTTGCAGCCACGCCATGACATCCCTGAAACAGGCCATGGCATGGGATGAAAAACGGTTTGGCCGGGAATATGATCTGGACCTGTACCAAATTGTGGCCATCAACGATTTTAATGCCGGGGCCATGGAAAACAAGGGGTTGAACATATTTAACGCCAAATATGTGCTGGCTGACCCGCAAACAGCCACGGACGACGATTTCATGGGCATTCAGGGCGTTATTGCACACGAATATTTCCACAACTGGACCGGCAACCGGATCACCCTGAAAAACTGGTTCCAGCTCAGCCTTAAGGAAGGTCTCACTGTTTTCCGGGACCAGGAATTTTCATCGGACATGAACTCACGGCCGGTGAAGCGCATCATTGATGTAAAAAACCTTATGGTGGCACAATTTCCCGAAGACAGCGGCCCCATGACCCACCCGGTACGACCGGACTCATACATCAAAATGGACAACTTTTATACCATGACCGTGTATGAAAAAGGTGCAGAAGTGATCCGCATGATCTATCAACTCATAGGTCAGGATCTGTTTAGACAGGGCATGGATCTCTATTTTGAAAAATTTGACGGCATGGCCGTAACCCTTGAGGATTTTGTTGGTGTCATGGAAACGGTGTCCGGCCGCAACCTGGATCAATTTTTCCTGTGGTACACCCAGTCCGGGACACCGGAAATATCCATGACCCGTCAATATAATGATAATACAGGGAGCCTCTCCTTAACCTTTACCCAGTCCACATCCCCGGACAGGAATCAATCCGAAAAAAAACCCTTTCACATACCCGTCCGGATCTCTTTGATCAACAGAGCCGGGGAAACTGTCAAACAAGAGGCGCTGTATGAGCTGACACAGGAAACCCACACCTTTAAATTTGAAAATGTATCTGCTGATATCTACCCTTCCGTATTCAGGGAATTTACCGCCCCTGTCCGTCTGAGCACGGATTTTTCTGATCAAGACCTTGCCTTTCTCATGGCCCGGGATACTGATCCTTTTAATCAATGGCGTGCCGCCCAGACCCTGTTCATCAATGAGATAAAAAATCTGGTGACAGCCATCCAGACCGGCAGGGCCATGACCGTATCTTCCGGTCTTATACAGGCCTTTTCCCTGGCCCTGGAAGACCGGAAAAAAGACCGGGCATTTCTTTCCAAGGCCCTTGCCCTGCCCCTGGAAACAGAAATCAAGGATCATTTTGAGATCATAGATGTAGAGGCCATTCACCAGGCAAGGACCTTTTTGAAACAAACCCTGGCCAAAAACCTGGAATCAGAATTAAAAACCGTATATGAAATCTGCCAGTCCGCAACCCCGGATGATATTTCTGGCGCGGCCATGGCGGACAGAAGCCTTAAAAACCTTTGCCTTACCTATCTTGGCTGCATGCCGGACAAAGGAAACCAGGCCCTTGTGCTCAAACAATTTGAAAACGCCGGCAACATGACGGATGAGTTTGCCGCCTTCAAAATTTTAAGCCACATGACTCCGGAAATGCGGGACAGCGCATGTCAGGCGTTTTATAACAAATGGCAGGCCCGGACCCTGGTGATCGACAAATGGTTTTCCGTCCAGGCCCAGTCCAGGCTTAAGGACACGTTAGATCAGGTAAAGGAACTGACAACCCACAAAAATTTTACCATGGCCAACCCCAACAAGGTCCGGGCGCTCATATTTGCCTTTGCCATGAACAATCCCATGCATTTTCACAGGGCTGACGGAAAGGGGTATGAATTTGTGGCAGAACGCATTCTGGCGTTGGATAAAATCAACCACCAGACAGCCGCACGGCTTTGCGCATGTTTCAACTTGTGGAAACGGTATGATGAGAACAGACGAATTTTGATGAAAAGGCAACTTGAAACCATGGCAGGACAAAAAACGTTGTCCAAAAATTTATATGAAATCGTATCCCGGGCCTTAGAGTAATCCGGCGGTATAAAAAAGATAGCCCCGCAGTGAAAACTGCGGGGACCCCTTATCAGGCATAGTATTCCTTATACCACTCCACAAAATTCCGTATTCCCTGCTTTACAGAGGTTTCAGGCTTAAACCCGGTATCGGCAATAAGATCATCCACATCAGCCCAGGTGGCGGGCACATCGCCTGCCTGCATGGGCAGATAGTCAATTTTTGCTTTTTTGCCCAGGGCATCTTCAATGGCATGGACAAAATCCATCAACGGCACAGGTTCGTTATTCCCAATATTGTAAATCCTGTACGGTACACAAGAGCGTGAAGGAACCGGGCTTTTACCGCTCCATGCCGGATCAGGCCCAGGGATATTGTGCATCACCCGGACCACCCCTTCCACAATATCATCAATATAGGTAAAATCGCGCTGCATCTCACCGTTGTTAAACACCTTGATGGGCTGGCCGGCTAACATGGCTTTGGTAAAAAGAAACAACGCCATATCGGGCCTGCCCCAGGGACCGTACACCGTAAAAAACCGCAACCCTGTTACCGGCAGATTATACAGGTAACTGTAAGAATGGGCCATGAGCTCATTGGCTTTTTTGGAAGCCGCATACAGGCTGACCGGGTGATCCACATTATGGCGAACCGAAAAAGGCATGTGGGTGTTCAGCCCATACACCGAACTTGAAGAGGCAAACACAAGGTGCTTGACCCCGCCATGGCGGCAGCCTTCAAGAATATTGCCAAACCCCACCAAATTGGAATCCACATAGGAGGCCGGATTTTTAAGGCTGTACCGCACCCCTGCCTGGGCCGCCAGATTCACCACACAGTCAAAGGCATTTTCCTCAAACAGCTTGGCCATGTCGGGCCGGTCCGCAAGATCCAGAAGAATAAATGTAAAATCCGGATACCCGGACAAGCGCGCCAGCCGGTTTTTTTTCAGGTTCACATCATAATAATCGTTGAGATTATCAATCCCCCATACACGATGACCGTCATTCAACAGCCGCAAAGCAAGCGCAGACCCGATAAACCCGGCTGCACCGGTGATCAATATGTTCATGTCCAGTCCTTTAAATTAAAATATGGAATCAGGAAAACTGCTATTCTGTTTTTCCATGTTCTGTGCCCGGTTGGCCCGGATAAACTTGCAAAGTTAATAAACGACCATGTCCTGACGGACACAACAAGCAATGAAAGTTGTGAGTATTGAGTATTGAGAAAACAGCTTGTTTTAAATCTCACTACTCAATACTCACAACTCACAACTTTAATATAAAACTTCTACAATTTATGTGTTGTATCATGATCAGGCCTACATGACAAATCAAGGTGTCCAGTTAAAAAAAACAAAAATTACGGGGTTCTCTGATAGACATTTATTCAAGTCGATGATAGGAATTAACCAGAGTTCAATCTCTGCTTTATCTTGATTTTTGTTTTTGTGCCAACTGGAAGAAATCGGTGTGACCATTCATTTTTCATAGCTGTAAGGCCATATATTTATGAAAAATGAAAACAGAAGTACAAATTATAAAATAAATAGACAGAATCTCCCTATCACCATATTGGCCCATTCTGCCTATTTC
>NZ_DDYV01000001.1:0-12888 GCF_002348205.1 Desulfobacter sp. UBA2225
AAAATGTGGTGGTTTGGACACCTCACATCAGCACCGTCACAATCCTGATCAATACCGTCCTGCCGGGTTTCCGCCGCCCCGGGATGGATGGTGTCATCATTGTCATTGCAGTCCCAATCGTTGATAACATAGCCGGAGGGCCGGTTGGCCGTCGTATAAGGCGAATAGGTATCCCCGTATCCGTCACCGTCCCAGTCCCGGTAATAGGTATCCGGCGTTTCGTATATGGCGGCAACCCCTGCGATATCATCCTCCTGGGGAAGGTAGATATCCCCGGCATAGGATGCCATGATCGAGTCAATCCCGCTGTTCTCATGGTTCAGGCCAAGGGCATGTCCGAGTTCATGTATGGCAATTCTGGTAAAATCGTTGGATGAATAGGACCATGGGCCGGAATAAACATCCCAGTGTTGATTGGCGTTAAATACAATGTCGGTTTCAGTAATGGTATCACCGACATACCAGATATGGGTGACGGCAAGGGTGTTTTGGCCCCAGGCGTCACCGCAGTCCGAAGCGGCGAAACCGACCCCGTTTCTTTCATCATCTTCCCGGCAAGGATTCGAGTAGGTGTCCCTGACAATATAATATTCAAATCTTGTGTTCACACTCCATTGGTACATGGCGCTTTCAAAGGCATCATTCCACAGGCCGTCTCCGCCCGGAATATCGACGTAAAAGGTGGTCGAAGCTGTAGGCCAGCTGTAGCCTGCCAGTTCATAGGCTCCGGCATTTGACGTTATTCGCGTTGCAAGAAACAACAAAAGGATAAGGCCGAAGACCTTGTGTGATGTCAGGTTATTGATTGATTTCATTTAATCTCTTCCTTAATGCCTGTTTAAACTCATTCAAGGGCAGTCCTTTTGCATTTTTTCGGTTTTGTTCAATCGTTACACCAGTTGCCGTCCCGGTGCTTAGCGCTTTAACGGTTGTTCTCCCATTTGTCTGCTGCACGCTTTCTGCGTCAAGGGAGAGTCCCGTTACCGGCTGGTTTTTTGCGGTCATCATCCTGTCCGTACCGGTATCGTCGGCTGTTACGGTAAAGTGTCCTTGGCTCCAGCCGTACAAGGGATGAACCTGGTTTCTGTCAAGGGATTCCACAAAGTAAACACCCCGTTCCCCGTCCCGGGGAATTTGAATGTCGCTGACAGCCATGGTCAGATTGCCCACGGTTCCACCGAGAAATCTTAAGGTAATGGTTGGTTCCGGGTATTCCCCTTTAATGATTTCTTTGATTTCGCAGGTGACAAAGGTGTGGATCCGTTTGGGTCCGGTCTGTTTTGATTCCACAGACAATACCCGCCCTTCGAATACAAATTCGGATCCTGTAAGCAGTTCATCCATGGTTATTTTTAAGACGCTTGCTCCATAAGATGTTGAAAGGGGCAGCGTACTTGTGAGGACCAGGAGGAGTATCGTCAACAGGCGTTGTTTATTTGACTTCATGTGACTTCCTTTGGTTTTAAAACAGATTGTAAATCTCAATTTTTTGAGGTGATTGTCTAATTATACAACCTCGTTATTGACATATCAATACCATAGGCAGTAGCTTAACAGAGTATAGAAAAAAGGCTTTCATACCGATAAAAACTTGCGTTGAAACCTTATGGTTGATATATAGACCCACCTTTACCTCGGCAGTTGCCGGGTCGATATCTTTTCTTTTCATTGGTTAAGGGTTTTTAAAGATAATAATTTTACAGGTGATATATTATTTAGGGTAGGTGATGAAGACCGCTGTTATATTTGGGGTTTCAGGCCAGGATGGCGCTTTTTTATCCCGGCTGCTGCTGGAAAAACAATACCGGGTGATCGGGGTCTGCCGAAATACCGGGAACGCTTTTTTAAATAATCTTGATCTGCTGAATATCAGGCACAGGATTGAGTTTATTCCCTCCTCAATCGGCCATTGTGACCATGTGAAGCAGATTGTTCAAGAATATAAACCTGATGAGATTTACAATCTGGCCGGGCAGAGTTCGGTCTCCCGCTCTTTTGAGGAACCCGTAGCTACCTTTGAGGGAATCAGCATGGGTACATTGAATCTCCTTGAAACGGTCCGAACACTTAATTTGCCTGTAAAATTGTATAATGCCGGATCGGGTGACTGTTTTGGAAATATAAAGGGTCAGGCCGCCACCGAGGAAACCCGGTTTAACCCTGCCAGTCCCTATGGGGTCGCCAAGGCTTGCGCATTCTGGCAGGTGGCAGCTTATCGTGATGCCTATGGTATTTTTGCCTGCACAGGACTTTTGTTCAATCATGAATCCCACCTGAGGCCTGCACAGTTTGTCACACAAAAGATTGTGAAAACCGCCTGCCGCATTGCCCAGGGCAAATGCAGCGAACTGATTTTAGGTAATATCGGCATTGAACGGGACTGGGGCTGGGCACCGGAATATGTGGTGGCCATGTGGAAAATGCTCCAGCAAGAAACGCCGGACGATTATATTATTGCCACGGGCACGACCATAAGCCTGGAAGATTTTATCCGTGCCGTTTTTCAACGGCTTAATCTGGACTGGAAGAAATATGTTACAACGGATCACAGGTTTTTACGGCCTTCTGATATTGCGACCATCCGTGCCAATCCCCAAAAGGCCGAAGACCGCTTGGGATGGAAAGCCAAATTCACCGGATATGATGTGGCAAGGATGATGGTTGAAGCGGAACTGAACATTGAAGGGAACCAATTAGGATTATAAATGAAAAAAGCGTTAATTACCGGTATTACCGGACAGGACGGGGCTTATCTGACTGAATTTTTGATCGGCAAAGGATATGAGGTTCACGGCATAAAAAGACGTGCCTCCTCTTTCAATACCCACAGGATTGATCATCTTTACCAGGATCAACATTTAAAAAACAGGCGGCTCATACTGCATTACGGGGACATGACCGATTCTTCCAATCTGATTAAGCTGGTGCAGCAGATTCAGCCCGATGAGGTATACAACCTTGCAGCCCAGTCCCATGTGGCGGTTTCCTTTGAGGCGCCCGAGTATACTGCCGACACCGATGCCGTTGGGACCCTGCGCATGCTTGAAGCCCTTAAAATAGTTGGTCTTCATGAAAATTGCCGGTTTTATCAGGCATCCACCTCCGAACTTTACGGAAAGGTGCAACAGTTCCCCCAGACCGAAAGCACCCCGTTTTATCCCAGATCACCCTATGCCGTGGCAAAACTGTATGCCTACTGGATTGTGGTCAATTACAGGGAAGCCTACGGCATGTATGCCTGCANNCATCCTGTTCAACCATGAATCCCCCTTGAGGGGAGAAACCTTTGTCACCCGTAAGATTACCAGGGCCCTGGCAAGGATTGCCCTTGGGCTTAAAAAGTGCCTTTACCTGGGCAACCTGGATGCAAAAAGGGACTGGGGGCATGCAAAAGATTATGTGGAAATGCAGTGGCTCATGCTTCAGCAGGAAAAACCCGAAGATTTTGTCATTGCCACCGGTATTCAGCATTCCGTAAGGCAGTTTGTGGAGATTGCCGCCGCACATCTGGGCATTACCCTGGCATGGAAAGGCGCCGGGGTGGATGAACAAGGCATTGTCGAGGCTGTTGCCCCATACAAAGCCGGGGGCGGTGCTGCCGATGTGACTCCGGGGGATGTGGTGGTCAGGGTTGACCCCATGTATTTCAGGCCTGCTGAAGTTGAAACCCTCTTGGGTGACCCTGCCAAGGCAAAATCAAAACTCGGCTGGCAGCCCCGTATTTCTTTTGAGGATATGGTTAAGGAGATGGTGGCCCATGATATCAAAGAGGCGGGCCGGGACGCCCTTTGCCGAAAAGAGGGCTTTACGGTGTGCAATTACGATGAATAGCTTGTCGGGCATCAGGGGCAGGGCATGTCAAGTCTGAACCTGTCATATATTATAGAGATCACCCGCAGGGATTTTGCCGAGCGGTTTGCAGGGTCGGTTTTAGGGTCCATGTGGGCCATTATCTGGCCCATGATCAATCTTTTTATTTATATCGTAATCTTCGGAAAGCTCATGGGGGCCCGTCTTCCCGGAACCTCCGAGATGAATTCCTACGGTATTTATCTTGCCGCAGGACTTATCCCCTGGTTAGCCTTTTCAGAAACAATAAATCGTTGCGCATCGGTGTTTCCGGCAAAAAAGCATATTATCACAAAGGTGAATACCTCGTTTTTGGCCCTGCTTTTGCATATTAACCTGTCTGAAACCATTACCTATCTCATCTCCATGCTGGTTTTTTTTCTGATCCTCTTGTGTACCGGTTATGAATTTCACAGATCGTTATGGTTGCTGCCGTTTTTGTATTATCTCCAACAGCTGTTGGCGCTGGGGCTTGGGTTGATTGCGGCGGTTTTAAATGTTTTTATCCGTGATGTGCGTCAAATTACAGGGGTGATTTTACAGCTGTGGTTCTGGTTTACGCCCATTGTTTATATTGTTGATATCCTTCCAGACCCGGTAAAAAGAATTATCATGTACAATCCGGCGTTCAGGTTGATAGATGCCTACCATAAAATATTTGCGTTTCATTCATACCCTTCCTTTAAAGCTCTTTGGGTACTCGCGGTGGTTACCCACCTGATTTTGTTTTTTTCTTTTTTGATGCTCCGGTATCTGGAAAAAGATATAAGGGATTTTCTGTAATGGCTTTAATTTTTCTGGCATCCTGGACCATGCTGTTCAGCCTGGCGGCTTTTTTTATCTGGCGGCGGGTCGTCAGCCGGATCAGGCTCTATGTGATGATCTTGTTGAATATGGTTTTTCTTGCCGGCCTTTTTTATTTTTATCCAATGGTTCTGGGGATGTCGGGTCAATTATGAAAATTTTAGTTAACGCAATACCCATGACCGGACTTTTAACCGGCATTGCAAGGTACCTGCGCAACTTATACCACACCATCCATGGCATGGGCCGGGCGGATATCCGTTATTTTAACGGGCGCTGCGTTGTTGACGCCATGCCGCCCATGGCAGACGCCGGACGGTGGCAGAAAACCGTGGGGGCTGTCAGGTATCTGCCTGACCATGTAATTTTCGGGATGAGGGCTGTCCGGTGGCTGAAGTATGAGTATTGCCTGAACAGGGTGTGTCAGAACCAGACACCCGGGTTTTCGGTTTACCATGAAACAGCCTTTTCACCGGCAAGGCTCACAAGGGTGCCTACGGTATTTTCCATCTATGATCTCTCTTTGCGCCGGTATAAGGAGACCCATCCAAAGGAAAGGGTGCTTTTTTTTGAATATTTTATAAAAACAAGACTGCGGTATGCCCGGCACATCCTGACCATTTCAGAATTTATCCGGCAGGAGATTATCAACGAGTTCAAGGTGGATCCGTCCATGGTAACGGCTGTACCCCTGGCCGCGGACCCGGTGTTTACCCCTGCGGATAAGAACGTTGTGGCAACGGTGAGGCAAAAGTACCATCTGCCCCCATCGTATTTGCTGTTTGTAAGCTCCCTTGAACCCAGAAAAAACATTGATGTTCTCGTGGATGCCCTGGTGGAAACAAAAACCGATATCCCCATTGTCCTTGTGGGCTGGAAAGGGTGGGGTGAAAAATCCTGGTTTGAGAAAATCAGAAATAAAAACCTTAAAAACAGGGTCTATATTACAGGCCATATCCCGGACCATGATTTAAGGGCTGTTTACACAGGCGCCCAGGCGTTGATTTATCCAAGTTTATACGAAGGGTTCGGCCTTCCCATTGTGGAGGCAATGGCCTGCGGCTGTCCGGTTATCTGTTCCAACGTCTCCAGCATGCCCGAAGTGGCGGGAGATGCTGCCGTTTTAATTGATCCGCGGCAAAGCAGTGAACTGGCCCAGGCCATTGAAACTGTTGTCCATGACACAGGCGCAAGAACCCTTTTGGCGGAAAAAGGAAGGCAGCGCGCCCTGGGCTTTACATGGGAATCCACTGCCAATCAAACCCTTGATGTATACAGGAACGCGGCAAGATGATTTCAGTTCAAAATATATCAAAGACGTTTAAACTGTACCGCAAGCCATCGGAACGGCTTAAGGAGATTCTATTCAGACAGTGCCGCCACAAAAAATTTGATGCGGTTAAAGACCTGAGTTTTATGGTTCCCAGTGGCAAAACCCTTGGGCTTATCGGAGAAAACGGGGCCGGCAAATCAACGGTTTTAAAACTTCTCACAGGCGTTCTGATACCGGACACGGGAACCGTTCATATATCGGGCAAAATAACGGGGTTGCTGGAACTTGGTACGGGATTCAACCATGAATTTTCAGGCATTGATAATATTATTCATAATGCAACATATCTTGGGCTTTCCAGGCCGGAAATTAACCGGAAGTTGGATCAGATCATCGCATTTACGGAGCTGGGGGATTTTATCCATGAGCCGCTTAAAACATATTCTTCGGGCATGATCATGCGCCTGGCCTTTTCCGTGGCCATTCATGCCGAACCCCAGGCGTTTGTCGTGGATGAGGCCCTGTCCGTAGGAGATGCCTATTTTCAGCAAAAATGTATGCAGAAGATACGGGAGTTCAAGGCGGGCGGGGGATCCATTGTGTTTGTTTCCCACGATATGAATGCGGTAAAGGTTTTGTGTGATGAGGCAATATTATTGGATCACGGCACAGCAATCGCTTATGGAGAACCCGAAACCATCATCAATGCCTATAATCGTCATATTGCACGGCGCTCCATCTCAGATGATGATGTCAGGGCAGGGCCTTCACTCAACGGGTACGGCAGTCGGCAGGTTTTGATCGAGTCCGTGACACTGAAAGATGAGCATCACAATGAGACGAAAATCCTTATCAGCGGTAAACCGGCTGACATTGTAATAACCCTAAAGGGGCAGGCATCCATGGAAGATTTAACCCTGGGGATTGTTATACGGGATCGATTCGGACAGGATGTTTACGGCACAAATTCACATTATCTGAAAAAAAAGATTAATGTTCAGCAGGGCCGGACAATGGATATTGTCTATTCATTTGATCAGTTTAACCTGGGACCTGGCAAATACTCCATTACCGCCGCAATCCACACCGGTGCAAGCCATGTTGACCAGTGTGTGCATTGGGTTGATGGCTGTGCTGTCTTTGAAACCGTATTGGGGGATGAGCCTTTTTTTGCAGGCCTTATCCGGTTGACGCCCAAGTTGCATGTCAATGGAGGCTAACAGCACATCCTTTAATGATGTTCCCCAATTGTCTTCCCAGTACCTGCCAATCGTGGGACAACAGCCACTGTTTTTGTTTTGACATCAGGCGACTGGATATTTCACGATTATTGATCATTGTTTCAATACCTTGGGCCATGTGTTCAGGTGTTGTCCCCGGCAGGGTATAGACAACGTCCGACACATCTTCAAAGATATCCAGGGGGGTGACTGCGATGGGGCGGCCGGTGGCCAGCCCCGCCCTGACCGACGCACTGGAAGACTCCTGGGTGGTCTGGCAGGGATAAACAATGACATTCGCCCGGGACAACCTGTTAAAAATCTCTTTTTCCTCCAGATACCCGTTATCCATGGTGATGTCATTGCCGTATGGACTCTCCTTGATCTGCTGCAGGCACAGTCTTTGTTCCTCTTTTGAAGCTGGGGCGGCCGGATAGAGCGCGTTTAAAAGAAGCAGCTTTAGGTCCGGGGTCTTTTTTTTCAGGAGCTCAAAGGCGCAAATCAGTTCCCGGATTCCTTTGTGGGGCAGCAGAAAGCCGTAGGCCGCAATCAGCTTTTCATCCACATGGGGCTGATGCGTGGGGGGATGATCGGGTGCAGGAAAGGATGTGCCCCCTGTACGGGCCAATGAATGGGGGCTGACATCCACGCCATGGGGAAAGCGCATCACATTTTCAACGCAACCCATGGATTTGAGGTGATTCAAGTCGTGAACCGAGTGAACGATCAGCCTGTGGGTGTTGAATAGTGATGATCTAATCTGCGATAGGGATTTGGGCGCATGGGGCGGCAGGACATCTGCTGTAGAGTGTAAAAAAAGGTAACAGCGTTTTTGATACCCTTTCATTGTGTCTAAGAAGCCGGATAATGCGTTTAGATTGAAAAAACTGAAATTAAATTGAATCACTATATCCGTGATCCCAGCAGCAACAATTCTATGAACCAGTTGCTGCAGGCTATCTTTTTCGTCCGCTTCCCAGCAGCGGATGACCTCAGGTCCATCTTGTTCAGTCAGATTAAGGGCGTTGTTTGCAAGTACTGTCACTTTTCCGACAGAAAGACAACGGACTAAGTATTTTGAGTAGGATGCGATGCCGCAGCGTGTATTCCATGTCGTTACCCAGCCGATGCGCGGTTCTGTGGCTGGACAATTCTGATGGTCCAGGGTCTCAATTGCCTGGGTCAATCGTTTTGAAACCTGTCGCCAGGCGTAGTTTTTGAGGATATTTTCTTTGGCGGCTCGGGTTTTACGGTTTATTTTTTCAGCAGGCAGCCGGGATATATGTTCCATTTGCCTGGTCAGATCCCCAAGGTCCGGTTCCACCCAAACGGAATCCGGCAGTGCCATGTGGGTTCTAGCGCGGCTGAATTTATAATCCGTCAGCCACGCGGTTTCATGGCTGCAAAAATCTGTTTGCCCGCCAAAACCCGTGGTGAGGACCGGTAGGCCAAACACCATGGCTTCGGCCATGGGCAGCCCAAAGCCTTCTCCACGGCTGGGCGCCACGAGAAGATCGCTGTGCCGGTACAGGGAAACAAGTTGACCCGGGGAGAGTTCATCTTCCACTAGAAGTATTTTCTTTTTGCTGTTCATTGTACCGTTATAAAAGAACAACTGAGACTGTTGTTCTTTTACCCACCCCGCTTTGTCCAACTGGCTGAGGATACTATTGTGGGGATTGGGAAAGGTCTTGATAATAAGGGTAACTTCCGGACGGGCCCCGAAATCAGCTGCAGTGAAGGCTTTCAGCAGCAGGTCCGCGCCCTTCCGGGGGAAGCACGAAGAAATATGCAGCAGGGTATATCCGGGCGGAAACCGGAAAGGAAGCGGCTCCGGCGCGACCTCTTTTAAATGATCAACCCCATTTCCCATGGTGATCGTGGGTACGGTGATGCCGTTATTTTTCAAGGTTCGGGCAACATAACCGGATACAGCCCCCACAAGGTGGAGCTGAATGTTGAATGCGTCAATCCACTGCCCGGGAAAAACCGATTCCTCCCATGCATAGGGTGCAAGAATTTTCAAAGCGCCGTTCATCCCGCTGACCCTCGGGGGGAAAAGATTCCGGATGGCCAGATCCGCTTTTTCTTGCCTGACGCCACGGTTCCACATTTTTTTAATCCGGGGGAAATAGTTAAGAAACTTTTCATCCGGAGAAAAGTCCCCGCCTCCTTCGGTGGAATGAAGCTCAAGGATGAAACCTTGATCCTGAAGCGCCAGCGCAAGCTCACGGTTCACAAGCGCCAGGCTGTAATTGGAGTCAAAGGGTCCTTCAAAGCTTATTTTCAGGGTGCTTTTTTTATCTGCGGCGGGGTGATGAAGGTCAATGGTATTGCGGGTGCCGGACAGCAGTGAATTTATAAATGCGTTGAGCCCGGTTTTTAAATTTTCAAAGTCAAACCGGGAAAGGTTTGCCTGCTCTCCTTTCGCCAATCTGTGCCGCCATAACGGCTGGGTCATCAGGCGCTGCAATACCGATGCAACATCGGTACTGTTTTTGTGGGATAAAATAAGACCTGAACCTGCAAGGGTGTGTCTGATATTGCTGCTGTCGTAGGCAACCACGGGCAGTCCTATGCTTGAGGCTTCTATGAGCGGGATGCCGAACCCTTCATGATCACTTAAGCTGACAAACAGATCGGCTGCATGATAGTATCCCCAAAGGTCTTGATCACTGACTTTCCCGGGTAAATGGACCTGTTCCTGCAAGCCGTAGCCTGCAACCAGCTTTTTAATATATTTCAGATAAGGGGGGCTGGTGTTTCCTCCCACACAGAACAGGTGAACATTTTTGTTACCCAGCCGGGCCAGTGCGTGGATCAGATCGTGCTGGCATTTATTTTCACAGATCCTGCCCACAAAGAGCAGGTTAAAAGTGGTTTCATGCCGGTTAATGATCTCCCGGGACACAGTGTTTTTTTTTATGTTTTCAAAATCAATTAACAAAGGGATGACATGTACGTTCTCATACCCCAAGCCGTTTAACTCCTGGGCATTATATTCTGAATCGGCGATGATGCCGGCGAACAGATCCTGCCAGCCGGCTAACTGTTCCCTTCCTTGTTTCGTTGCATTGCTGTGGGCGGTTCCGGTTTCAAAATAATGGGCCGGGGTGATGTTATGGTAAACCATTGCCAGGCGGTCGGCCAGACTAATAAACCAACCGGGGTCGGGCTGGGCCGCCGCATGGTGGAGTAGCAGGATATTGTTGCTGTTTTCTTGATAGGTGCGCCTTGGTCGGACAAGATCCTTTAATTCCGGATCTATATTATCAGCGTATATTTCAGATTCATACCCCAGGGAGGTCAGCATTCTTTTAATGAAAAAAAGGCTGTTGCTGACACCGTCTGCTTTGGTGATGGCCGGTGTATATTGATGAATGGCAATGGTCATTTTTTTGCAGACTGTTTTGTCCCTGTTATCATATAGTCCGTGGCGCCGTAAACCATTGAATTAAAACGTTTTGCCACTTCACTGTCCTCCGGGACGCGCATGGTTTCCTCAAACGGATGGACGGGGTGTACCTTTATTTGCGTGAATCCGTGGAACTCAAGAAGGTGGTTGCTCAATTCCTTGGGGACCGGGGTTTTATGGGTGGGGTCCCTGTAAAACATATGGGTGGCCACATGGATATTCTCGGGGTTGGGGGTTTCTAAAATAACAGATCCGCCATGGGTGAGCACCCGGTAAATTTCATGTATCAGCATATTGAGTTTTTCAAATGGCAGGTGCTCAATGACATGAAAGGCTGTGATCAAATCAAGGCTTTGGTCAGGCTGTCGCTGCAGCCATTCCAGCAAATCGCCCTGCTCGGCTTGCAATCCATGACTGAGGCATTGGCTTATCATTGCGCTGTTCATGTCGATTCCGGTAACCTTGGCACAATAACCGGATATGATCTGAAGCCATTCTCCCCTGCCGCAGCCTAAATCTGCTGCTCGCATCTCTTTTTCTTTTGCAAAAAGAGGCTTCACCAAATCAACCGTGGCTTTGTATCGCTCGAGTATTTCATCCCGGCTTCCTCTGTAGGCTTGTTCCAGGGAAAGATAATAGTTATCTATTGCGTGCCGGGAAATGGCATCTATTTTATCCAGTATGGTGGGATCTTTTGATGCCCTTAACTCCTGCCTGAGATCAAAAAAGAACTGGTCAAGTCTGCGCTGCTGGGCCTGGGCCTCCTGGTTCAGGAAAAAAAATAACTTGGATTTGATCTCTTCCACCTGGCGATTAAGGGAGAGTACGTCTTTTTTCATGAAGGCAGGGTCTTTAGCATAGTTGAAAACCAACCTGCCAAAGGTGTATATTGCCTTTATCCTGGATAACAGGGCATGCCAATTTTTCCATATAAGGAGTTGCTTTTTTTTCAGCCAGGAAAGTTGTACGCTTTTTTTATTGAGTTGGGCATGTTCCGGGGAGAGCAGCAGGTTGGCAATAACAATTTTTCTGGCAACTCCGGCATCCAATCGGTGTTGCAAAAATTGCAGTTCATCGTCACTGGCCTGCCTGCCTAAAATTAATTGATATGCTTGTCTTAAAAAAGCCTGATCATCGTCAAGTTGATTGAGCTCAGACGTAAGTTCTTGAATTGTTTTTTTTATTATCATATTTTTCCTAAATCAAGCGTCCTGACATTATTGAGATTTTTAAATCTGGCTTTTCGTTACACAACCTGCTATACCAAAATTTTTTTATATGAATCCAGGAAAACTACAAATTATAAACTATTTTGCTTTTTTTGACCATATTTAGGATAGCCCATGAAAAAAATTTATGTAGATTGTTCGTTCCTGCCGGAAAACCCTGAATTGAACACAGGCATTCAGCGGGTGGTGCGTGAAATCATGCGGCATATGGAACACCTTGCTACCGAAGATGATTATAAAGTGATCCCTGTGAATTTAAGTTATGGACAATTTGTTCCTGTGGATGTCAAGGATCTTTACCGAAAGAAAAAAAAGGAAAACATAGAACCAAGCCTGACATTTAAATTTAATGCCAAAGAATTGGCTAAGAAGGGTGCCATATGGTTTGTATTGTATCTAAAGCAGATTTATCTTGCCGTTCTTACTTTAATTGCCGCCATTCTATATCGCCCTGGGGTCAAGGCATTCCTCCTTGCGCCCCGGAATCGTTTCGGTTTGAATATGTTTATTGATAAAATCCTGATACAGCCGGCCAAGGCACTTGTTAGATTGATTGCGATACGTATAAGACATAGGGATACCTCAGAATTTTTACCAAAGAGCGGAGATGTCCTTTTACTATTGGATTCGAGCTGGCATATGGATATCTGGCCGAGTGTGGCCAAAGCAAAAGAGTCCGGAGCCAAAGTCATTGCAGTCCTCTATGATATTATTCCGGTTACCCATCCAGAGTTTTGCGAAGAACCCTTGATTCCAGCCTTTGGAAAATGGTTTGAGTCCGCCCTGGAATTTGTGGACGGCTTTATTGCCATCTCCGCCACGGTTAAAAATGACTTTTCAACTTTTGTTGAAAACAAATATGGTCCCGATCATGGAAAGAAGCTTGATTTTTTCCATTTGGGCAGCGACTTTAATTTTACTGAAATCAACGAAGACGGCATTCGTGAGCAGGTTCGCCGGGTGTTTGATGAACGGCCCACGTACTTGATGGTTTCGACCCTTGAACCGAGAAAAAATCACTCCTATTTGCTTGATACATTCGATGGGCTTTGGGCGAAAGGTATAGATGTGAATCTTTGTTTTATAGGCAGGGTAGGG
>NZ_DDYV01000176.1:0-35636 GCF_002348205.1 Desulfobacter sp. UBA2225
CCCTGATAGGCATCCTTGTTCAGGGCAATGTCCTGGAACGCAAAAAATGAGAGCCTGGACAACTCTGAAATTTCCATATGTATGATGGAAATAATGGAAGGGTAGGCTTCCCGAACCATCTCCATAAGCTTATAAAAAGGGTGCCTGCCGGTCAAAACAAGGGCTTTAAAGGCGCAGACAGCCTCATTTGTCCTGGCATTTTTAAACTGCTCAAACACAAGCTCGAACAACTCCGGATATTGCCCAAAGGACGAATTTTCAATCAGACTGTATACAGCCATCCTGACCTTTTTTACCGTTTCCCGGGTCAACACTTTTTTAAAAATCCGTAAAGGCACCCTTGATCGCATCATTGAAATGGCCTTAAGGCCGGCGATTCGATCTTGGGGATCCGGGGACAAAAGTTCATTGTCCTCTATGAGGGAAGGGTCCCGCAACGAGGCGTCGATATTGTTCAAACAAGGATCAACATCCCGTCCCCGGTCAAACAGGTCGGCATAGTACCAGGTTACAGCCCGGCGCTGTTTAACACCGGCAAGCACATAGCGAAACAGGCTTGCAAAACGCAGGCGAATGGCAGGGTCTGCCTGCAGATACTGGTCGGCAAAAGTCAAACGAAGCCGGTCATCCAGGTCCTTGATACATTTTTTTATGACGTCAGGGGAAACCCGTTCCAGGTAAATGGCCTTAAATGCAAAAAAAGCACCGATGCTGCCAATATTCATAAGCGCCTGGATAAGGGTGCTTTTATCTGAAAATGACATTTGAACAAAGATTTTGCGGTAAATCAGGGCCGCTCCCTGAAAGGCGTCGGCCTGAGCCTCTCTTAACGGTTTATCAACCAGCGGAGTTTCAATATTCTTCCGAATGACAAAAGTCATTGCGGTCAAACTTTTTCTTCCCGCTTCTCTTAGAGGGTAATGGGTCGAAAAAACACTGCTTAAAATAGGCAGAAGGCCAAGATAGACAGGCCATTGTGGTGCCCGAAGGAGCAAATTCTTACGCTGTTGTTCATCAAGGCCCTTCCAGTAATCATCAAAGGTCTGACGATCAAATCCAGGATTAGAGTCGTCCATGCTGCTGTAACAATCCCCATCTTCCAGGTGGTTTCAAACTTTTTTATGTCATGCCGGGCTATATTTTAATCTGAATTTGATATATAATTTAAGTTTAATTTAAAATTTCGTTACAATCTTCAATATTGCTTCAATATTGTATATCATACCAGAAACACTTTATGAACTTATTTGATGACAGAACACAGGATAAGACCTCGGACCAAAGGTATGACGCCCGTTCCATAGAGGTGCTCAAGGGCCTTGATCCGGTCAAGCGCAGACCCGGCATGTACACGGACACGTCAAGCCCGGACCACCTGGCCTTTGAGGTTATTGACAACAGTGTGGATGAGGCCATTGCAGGCTTTGCCACACGCATTGATGTCACCCTGACCCAGGACGACAGGATCATTGTATCGGACAACGGCCGGGGAATGCCCGTGGACATCCACCCGGAGGAAGGTATTTCCGGTGTTGAACTGATCATGACCAAGCTGCATGCAGGCGCCAAATTTTCAAACAAGGATTATGCGTTTTCAGGCGGGCTTCATGGGGTCGGCGTCTCTGTGGTCAATGCCTTATCCATTCATCTGCACATTGAGATTTGCCGGAACAGCAAACGGTACACGATTGAATTTCAAAACGGCACTAAAACAAAAGACCTGGAAGAGACCGGCACAGCCGCCAAATCCGGAACCACGCTGGGATTTAAGCCGAACCCGGCCTATTTTGATACGGATCAGTTCAACCGGGACGCCATCCGGGCAGCGCTTAAATCCAAGGCCGTTCTGTGCCAGGGCCTGACCACCACCTTTATCCTTGAACAAACCGGCGAAACCGACACCTGGTATTACGACCAGGGCCTGGATCAATATCTTCAAGAGAGGATCAGCAGCGCCGAGACCATTTTCCCGGAACCGTTCACAGGATCTGCCGACAATGATGAATTCCAGGCCGTATGGGCGGTGAACTGGGGTCTGGAAGACCCTCTTGACCTTGAGGAAAGCTATGTCAACCTCATTCCCACAAAACTTGGGGGCACCCATGTCAACGGATTCAGATCAGGCTTGCTGGAGTCAGTCAAAGAGTTCTGCAAATTTCGAAACCTTCTGCCCAAAGGCGTGTTTCTTACCCCCGAGGATATCTGGCAGAATGTGGGATATGTACTGTCCATCAAACTTGTGGAAGCCCAATTTTCAAGTCAGACCAAAGAACGCCTCTCTTCACGCCACTGTGCAAGCCTGGTTAATCTTCAAGTCCGGGACGCTTTCAGCCTGTGGCTGAATCAAAACGTGGCGTTAGGCGAAGCCCTTGCCCTGGCAGCCATTGAAAACGCCAGACGCCGTGAAAGAAAACGCAAAAAAGTCTCCTTGAAAACCCGGACCAGCGGAGCCTCCTTGCCGGCCAAACTGTCGGACTGCTCCAGTGATGACCAAAGACAGCGGGAGCTTTTTTTTGTGGAGGGAGACTCTGCCGGCGGTTCCGCCAAGCAGGCCAGGGACAGACGTTTCCAGGCCATCATGCCCCTGCGGGGAAAAATTTTGAACACCTGGGATTTAACTTCTTCCACCATCCTTGAATCCAAGGAGATTCAGGATATCTCCCAGGTACTCGGCGTAATCCCCGGATCAAAGGATATCTCCAAACTGCGCTATAACAAATTATGTATCCTGGCCGATGCCGACTCAGACGGTCTGCACATTGCAACCCTTTTGTGCGCACTTTTTCTAAAGCACTTTCCGGAAGTGGTCCGACAAGGCCATGTGTTTGTGGCCATGCCACCCCTTTACCGGATCGACATGGGAAAAGAGGTATTTTACGCCCTTGATGATTCAGAAAGAAGCGCCATCATCAAACGCCTGAGCCGCAGAAAAAAACCATCAAAAATAAATATCCAACGTTTCAAGGGGTTAGGGGAAATGAACCCATCCCAGCTTCGTGAGACCACCATTGCCCCGGACTCCCGGCGTCTAGTCCAGCTGACAATCACCAATGAACCCGGTGCCGGAGAACAAAAGAGTGACCCGGCCCGGGAAAACGAGGAATCGCCATCAGCCTCACCTGAAAGCGAAAGGGCCCCTGATTCCCCGGCAACAGATGATTTCCGGACATCAAAAAAAGAGGATGTGTTCCAGGTCATGGATATGCTTTTGAGCAAAAAAAGGGCCAGGGACCGGAAACACTGGATTGAAACCCATGGAATAATCAAAGAGATTTAATACGCATGCCCCAGACCCCAATTTCCAGTGTTGAAGAATTTGAACGAATGCCCTTCCAGGAGTTTACCCAAAACGCATATCTGAACTATTCCATGTATGTCATTCTGGATCGTGCCCTTCCCCATATCGGTGACGGGCTCAAACCTGTCCAGCGCCGAATCATATACTCCATGAGCCAGTTAGGACTTTCCTCCACGGCCAAATTCAAAAAATCAGCCAGAACCGTGGGCGATGTCCTGGGTAAATTTCACCCCCACGGGGATACCGCCTGCTACGAGGCCATGGTCCTGATGGCCCAGCCGTTTTCTTTAAGATACCCCCTGGTGGACGGACAGGGCAACTGGGGTGATCCCAATGACCCCAAGTCCTTTGCAGCCATGAGGTATACTGAATCAAGGCTGTCCAGATATGCAAAAATTCTTTTGGATGAACTGGAACAGGGCACGGTGGGGTGGGTTCCCAATTTTGACGGGACCCTGGAAGAACCCTCCCTGATGCCGGCCCGTCTGCCCAATATCCTGCTCAACGGCACAACCGGCATCGCCGTGGGCATGGCCACCTCCATTCCGCCGCATAATTTAAGGGAAGTGGCAAAGGCTTTGATTTGTCTCATTGAAAACGAAAATGCCGACACCCAAGAGTTATGTAAATTCATCAAAGGCCCTGATTTTCCCACACAGGCGGAAATCATAACCCCTGCAAAAGAAATTGGCGACACCTATGAGAAAGGCATGGGGCGTGTAAAAATGCGGGCCCGTTATATCATAGAGGATGGGGAGTTGGTGTTCACCGCCCTTCCCTATCATGCCTCCACTGAAAAAATTTACGAGCAGATCGCAGCCCAGATCAGTGCAAAAAAACTGCCCATGGTGTCGGATCTGCGGGATGAATCCGACCACGAGAACCCCACACGGTTAGTGGTGATGCCACGATCAAACCGTGTGGATCTTAACGTCCTGGCAGACCATCTTTTTGCCACCACGGATCTTGAAAAATCCTTTCCGATCAACATGAACATGATCGGCCTTGACGGCCGGCCAAGGGTAAAAAATTTAAAAACGATCCTGGACGAATGGCTTGAGTTTAGAAAAGCAACCATTGAAAAAAAATTTCGATTTCGGCTGGAAAAAATTGTCAGCCGACTACATATCCTGGACGGATTTAAGACCGTTTACCTCAACCTTGACCAGGTGATCGAAATCATACGCAGGGCAGATGATCCGGCCAAGGAACTCATGAACACCTTTAATCTGTCTGAAATCCAGGTCAAGGCCATTTTGGAAATCCGGCTACGCCAGCTTGCCGGAATGGAAGAGATCAAAATCACCGAAGAGATGGCCGAACTCTCCAGGGAAAAGACGCACCTGGACAATCTTTTGAACTCGCCTGATGCATTTAAGGCGTTTATGATCAAAGAAATTGAAGAAGATGCCAAAAACTATGGTGACAAGCGCAACTCTCCGATCAAAGAACGCAAGGACGCCGAAGCATTCTCGGTTACGGATGTGATCGATGTGGAGCCTGTAACCATTATCCTCTCCGCCAATGGATGGATACGGACAGCAAAGGGCCACGATATAGATCCTGCCAATGTAAAATTCAGGACCGGAGATGATCTGCTGTGCCACCTGCGCACCCGATCCGACAAACCCATTGTGCTCATCGACACTTCGGGCCGGGCATATACCCTGTTCTCCCATGCCCTTCCCTCGGCCAGGGGAAACGGGGAACCCGTCACAGGGCATCTCACCCTTGCCCAGGATACCAGCATCTGCTATATGATTACCGGCGAAGATGAAGACCTGTTTATCAACGGTGCTGACAATGGTTATGGCTATATTATCAAATTCAGTGATTTTTTTACCAATTTCAAAAACGGAAAGGCAGTGATCACTTTATCCGAAAATGATCTGCCCATGGCCCCACTTCCCATCCCGGATGTGAATTCCGACAGCGTTGCCGCAATCACCACCGGCGGAAGGATGCTGATATTCCCGGTCAACCAGCTGCCGCACCTGAAAAAAGGCAAGGGCAATAAAATAATTCATATTCCGGTTTCCGGCAAAAGCAAAAATCACCCTGAAAAGCTTAAGTTTCTAAAAATATTGCCCTTAAGTTCAAACCTTGTTATATATTCGGGTAAACATCTCTTGCGGCTGACAGCAGGCAACCAGCAGGATTACACAAGCACAAGGGGGCGACGGGGAAAGCTGCTTCCCCGTGGATATAGAAATGTTGATGACCTTGAAATTATCCCCACGCGGCCGGCGACAGATGATACTGATTAATGAAAGCATTTTTAACTAAATATTTTATATTTCTGTCCCTCCTTATTGTAACCTTAGGGCTTGTAGGATTTTGTGTGCTCATACACCACCAGGAAGTCGGCAGCACCCTGAACACCGTTGAAAAAATACGCAAAAACGGCAAGTTGCGCCTGATTACCAACAAGGCCATAAACACCTATTATCTGTACAATAACAAACCCGCAGGATTTGAATATGACCTGGCCCTGGAGTTTGCCAAATTCATGAATGTGGAGCTTGATGTCATAACACCCGGCTGGAACAACATGTTCGCCTATCTTAAACAGGGCAAAGGCGATTTTATTGCCGCAGGACTTCCCATTACTGCCCCCCGCCTGGAAAATGCCGATTTTTCCATCCCTTACATGACCATACAGCAGCATATGATTCACCACAACCTCATCTTTGGCCCCAAAAACATTAAAGAGATGGAATCTAAAATTTTTCATGTCGGGCGGGGAACATCCTATCATGACAGAGTGGCAGAAATAAAAGATTCGGGCGTCAAGCTAAAATACGTGCTCCATAATAACATCCCCACCGAAGAACTCATCGGCATGGTCCATAACAGGGAGATTAAATTCACCATTGCCGATTCCAATATTGCCCTGCTCTGCCGACGTTTTTTTCCGGATATACACATCGGCATTCCGATCCAGGAACGTGAATCTCTGGCATGGGCGGTCCGAAAAAATGATAGTGAGATGCTTAAACAGATCAACAAATTCTTTCTTTATGCCAACAACACGGGTATCCTGAAACGCATCACAACCAAATATTATGGCAATATCGACAATTTTGACACCTATGAACTGAAAAAATTTCATGAGCGTATAAAAAAACGGCTGCCTGAATATAAAGACGTAATCAAGGAAGAATCCGCCAAACACGGCTTTGACTGGCACCTGATAGCAGCCGTTGTCTACCAGGAATCCCACTTTGACCCGGATGCAAAGAGTTTTACCAATGTTCGCGGACTGATGCAGGTCACCGAAAACACCGCAAAAGAAATGGGCATCAAAAATCGCCATGACCCTCAACAAAGCATCCGCGCAGGGATCAAATACCTGGCATTAATGTACAAACAATTTAACTATATTAAAGATGAATCCCAGCGGCTTTTGTTTGCCCTGGCAAGTTATAATATCGGATATGGCCACGTCAAAGACGCCATGAGCCTGGCAAAGCAAAAAGGGGACGACCCCAATACCTGGAAAGCACTGAAGGCAGCGCTTCCTCTATTGTGCAAAGCAAAATACTATAACCAAACAAAATACGGATATGCCCGGGGCTGGGAACCGGTTCATTATGTGGAGCGTATCCAGACATATTTTGATATTCTCAAACAAAAAAAAGCGGCCATAACCCTATAACAAAAAGGTATGGCCCGCTTTAAGACATATCAATCTGCAGTGCGCTTGAAATATTTCATTTAAATGCATTGCAGATACATATCAAATTTAAACGATTATAATGAAAAATGAGATCATGAATGAGCAGAAAAATTCTAATTAATGCACTGGATCCGGAAGAAAACCGTATAGCCATGGTTTTTGACAACAAACTGGATCAATTTCATATTGAAACAACCGCCAAAGCGGCAACCAAAGGTAATATATATAAAGGTATCGTCACCCGGGTGGAACCTAGCCTGCAGGCCGTGTTCGTGGATTACGGCGCAGGGAAAAATGGATTTTTGCAGAAAAATGAGATACACCCGGACTATTTCCAGGAAATCGAAAAAAATGACAGATCCCTGTTCAACTTAATTAAAAAAGGCCAGGAGATGATTGTCCAGGTCGCCAAAGACCCAATTAATCTCAAAGGGGCCATGCTCACTACCTATATTTCGCTTCCCGGGCGCTTTGGCGTACTTATGCCGGGCAACAACACCAGAGGGGTTTCCCGCAAAATTGTTGAGGAAGATGAACGAAAGCGGCTGGTTGGTATTCTCAAGGATCTGACAATTGCTGAAGGATTCGGAATGATTGTAAGAACCGCAGGCAAGGACGCCACTAAAACCCTTCTGACATCAGACCTTCGATATTTGATGCGCGTATGGAAAAACATCGACAAACTGGCCATGGAAAACCAGGCCCCCTGTCTTCTTTATAAGGAACAAAGCCTGGCCGTACGCTCTTTAAGGGACTACTTTACAACAGATATCACAGAGATCCTTATTGACAATCCCGACACCTACAAAGAAGTTCTGAACTTCATTGAGATGATTGCACCCAAACAGAAAAATATTGTCCGGCTGTTTAAAAGTGAAAAACCTATTTTTACAAAATACCAGCTTGAGGAGCAGATCTCTTCCATTTATAAAAGAGAGGTGGCCCTTAAATCCGGTGGTTTTCTGGTGATCGAACAGACCGAAGCACTGGTTTCCATTGACGTTAACTCCGGCAAGTCTACAAAAAAGAACAGCATTGAAGAGACAGCCTTTCACACCAATCTTGAAGCGGCCGAAGAAGTGGCGCGGCAGTTGAGGCTGCGGGATATGGGCGGGCTCATTGTGGTGGATTTCATTGACATGAAAGAACGCCGCCACAAGGCAGATATCACCAAAACCATGAAAAAATATTTAAAAACGGATAAGGCCAAAACCAAGGTAGGGGGAATCACCGCGTTCGGACTCCTTGAAATGTCGAGGCAAAGGATCCGTCACTCCATCACCTACGGGGCCTATGACACCTGCAAACATTGCAACGGCCGGGGTATGACGCCTTCTGTCGAAATCCAGGCACTGGCGCTGCTGCGACAATTAGCGCTAAAAACCCTGAAAGCGGAACCGGATCAAAAATTTATCTGCCGGGTTCCCGAAGATGTGGCCTACTACATGCTCAATACCAAAAGGGAAGAACTTCTTGAGCTTGAAACAAAACGTCAGGTCGTCATAAATATTGACATCGACAGGACCATGATATCAGGCCAAAACAGCATTACTTGATTTGTAAGTCAGGTCAACTTGACAATGTCTGGCTTTTTATTGTATCTGAAACAACCTTAGGTGACTTTAGAAAGGAGGGGCTGTGCGTAGTTACAAACAAAAACAACGCCCAATGATGCCGATCATCGCCCTTGCCGTGGTTATTGCATCGGTCCTTATAGTGGTCTGGATTGTTATGGACAGGCCGTCCGGCAATAATGAGCGGACACAAGGAGAACATTCCGAAGTCACCCAGGATAAGTCCGGACCCCCAAAAACAGATTTCTTGCCGGGTGCAGTGGTCAAACAGATAAGCAAGCCCGCGGTCATTGATTATAATGAACTTGCAAAAAAAAGTATCACAAAGGACCTGATGGAATACCGTAAAAAGGATCTGGGTGTCAATGACAGTGTGGATCTGATTGTCAAGTCAAATGAATCCTTTACCGTGGGAGGAAATACGGTTTCCATGGAAAACGTGATAGAACAGGCATTTGCCGGAAAAGGCAGGGTGTTTGAAAAGGAACTTGACGAATCAGGTGCCCAAAAACCCGTGGGCTTGACTACTTACGGGGTTTACGTGGTCCAGTCGGGCGACAATATTTGGAACATCCACTTCAGGATGCTTAAAGACTACTATGCCCGTAAAGGTATTCGACTGGGAGAAACCGCTGATGAACCCAAAAGTTCAGGCATGAGTTCGGGTGTCGGCAGAATTTTAAAATTCTCGGAAGCCATGGTGATTATTTATAATCTAAAGGAAAAAAAGGTAACCGCGGATATAAATATTATAGAGCCCTTAAGCAAGGTGGTTATCTACAATATGGATGAGATATTTGCCCTGCTTGAACAAATTGATTTCAACAATGTTGACAGACTCCGGTTTGATGGAAGCAATATCTGGATACCGGTGCATTAGATTACATAGACACTAAAAATTTAATTTACCCTAATTGAAGAAGGAGGAACATGTTGATTAGCACTGCATACGCCATGGGCACCGCCGGTGGACAGGCCGGACAGGCCGGAGGACTGGCCGGTTTTTTACCCATTATTATTCTGTTCGCCATTTTTTACTTCCTGCTCATCAGACCCCAGCAAAAAAAAGCCAAAGAACATAAGGCAATGATCGACAATCTTAAAAAAGGCAACCGGGTTGTAACGTCTGGCGGAATTTTCGGCACAATTGTCTCTATGGACGACACCACCCTCGGTCTTGAGATTGCCGAAAAAGTTAAAATAAAAGTTGCCAGGGCAAACATTGCCGCCCTTATCTCAGATAATGAAGCCGCGACAAAACCCAAAGAAAATAATTAACCAAATCCTTCAGGAGTGATGAGATTGAATTTCTTTACCATAAAGCGCGTATTGATTCTGGGGGTCATTGTTGCCGCAGTTATATGTCTGCTTCCCACGTTCACCAACACCTGGCCCCATAAAAAAATCAACCTTGGCCTTGATCTGCAGGGCGGTATGCACCTGGTCCTTGAGGTACAAAGCGAAGAAGCGGTTAAGGCCGAGCTTGACCGCACCATCAGCCAGCTCAAACTGGACCTGAAAAACGAAAAAATACAGCATATGGGCATTGACAAGGGACCTGATCATAAAATAATCGCCCAAATATCAGGGGCGGACAACAGATCCGCTGTGGAAAAACTGTTGTCTGATGAATATGCAGGCCTTGAGATTCCTTCGGTTAAAAATATTGACGGCGGGATTATCTTTACCCTTCGTCTACCTGACAAGGAGGCGGATTCCATCAAAAAAATGGCTACGGAGCAGGCACTGGAAACCATTCGAAACCGTATTGACGAATTTGGCGTCAGCGAACCGGATATCAGAATTCAGAGCGGCAACAGAATTCTTCTGCAGCTGCCGGGCATCAGTGATCCCGAACGCGCCAAAGGTCTGATTGGAAAAACTGCCCAGCTCACATTCCAGCTTGTGGATGAACAGGGAGATATCAATGCCGCCTTAGCCGGCAAGCCACCTGTTGGGGATGAAATTCTTTATCAGGTGAAAAAAAACGCCGATACAGGCCACCAGGCGAGAACGCCATTCCTGATCAAAAAACATGTGGAGCTTGACGGCAGCGATTTAACCAATGCCCGGGTGGAATTTGACCAGTTCCAGCAGCCCCAGGTGGGTATTGAATTCAGTCGTAAAGGTGCCAGAATTTTTGAACGGATCACCGGTGCCAATATTAACAAGCGGTTGGCCATTGTCCTGGATAAAAATGTATACTCCGCACCCAATATCCAGGACCGTATTTCCGGCGGAAAAGCTGTGATCACAGGGCATTTTACCATTGAAGAAGCCACTGACCTTGCCATTGCGCTGCGAGCCGGTTCTTTGCCTGCGCCGGTTAAAATCATTGAGGAACGAACAGTTGGCCCCACCCTGGGTAGAGACTCCGTGCGCATGGGTCTGACCTCCATGCTGATTGGCGGTGCCCTGGTTGTTCTTTTCATGCCCATTTATTACAAAGGGGCAGGCCTGGTCGCCGACATTGCCCTGGTTGTCAATATCCTTCTGATCGGTGGCGGACTGGCAATTTTCGGTGCCACTCTGACCTTGCCGGGTATTGCCGGTATCATCCTGACCATTGGTATGGCAGTGGATGCCAATGTTATTATCTTTGAGCGTATCCGGGAGGAACTTCTGGCCGGCCGGTCTCCCAAGGCAGCTGTGAATGCCGGATATGACCGCGGCACGCTGACCATCATGGACGCCAATGTCACCACGTTAATCGCAGCTGCTGTTCTGTTCCAGTTCGGCACAGGTCAGATCAAGGGTTTTGCCATAACCCTGGCTCTTGGTATCGTGGCCAGTCTGTTTACTGCTCTGATCCTGTCCAAGAGCATCTACGATCTGATTCTTGCAAACAAACAATCTGACACATTGAGCATATAAGGAACCTATCATCATGCAGTTTATCAAGCCGGGTACCCATATCGATTTTATGGGAATGCGGAAAATCACTTTTATTTTTTCCCTGATCCTGATTCTGGCAAGTATCGTCTCCCTGATTATTCATAATGGCCTCAATTATGGAATAGATTTTGCCGGCGGGACCCTGGTACAGGTAAAATTTCCCCAGAAAGTTGATGTTTCCGACATCCGCAAAGGATTGGGCGGAATTGGCCTTAAAGATGTATCTGTCCAGGGATTTGGCGAACAGGAGGAACATGAATACCTGATCCGCACCTCCAGTGATGCCGACGCCCTGGGCAATCAGTTGTCTGACACCGTGTCAAAAGGATTGAAGGGTGCAACCTCCCTTGAACCTGATATCCGACGTGTGGAGATAGTCGGCCCCCAGGTGGGAAATGACTTAAAGGAAAAGGCGCTTCTGGCCGTTTTCTATTCCCTGCTGCTTATCACCATTTACATATCCGGCCGGTTTGAACAAAAATGGACCATCGCCGGAATCACGGCAGGAGCATTGATGGCTGCAGTTTACTTTTTATCCGTCTTCAACCTGCCCATGCCTTTTTTGATTGCAGCAGCCCTGGTTGTCTCGCTGGTGCTGTTCTGGTATCTTCAGCTTCAGTACGCCATTGGTGCCATTGTGGCCCTGATCCACGATGTTACAATCACCGTGGGCGTATTCTCCCTGCTCAACCTTGATTTCTCCCTGCAGATCATTGCAGCCCTTTTAACCATCATCGGGTATTCACTGAACGACACCATTATCGTGTTTGACCGAATCCGGGAAAATATCAAGGGAATTTCAGACCATTCCCTGGTACCGGACCTGTTTAACCGGAGTATCAATGAAACCCTGTCACGGACCATATTGACATCGGGCACCACATTAATTGTCCTGGTGGCACTTTTCCTGCTTGGCGGCGAAATTATTCACAACTTTGCCTTTGCCATGATCATCGGTATTGTGGTCGGTACATATTCATCCATTTTCATTGCCACCCCAATTGTTTTTATGGCCCATAGAAAAAGGTAAAAGGATACCGTCTATGCCCGCCGCATCCAAACAAAATGTTTTAAGGATTGCGCTGCCTTTTCTTATCCTTTTTTTGACAACTTCCTGCGGGTTGCTGAAAACACATGAACGGACTGCCGGTCAGGCACAGGGCACCAATGAGACTGTGCCTGAGGCGACATCCGTTCCAATAGATACATCGCTTGACCAGGATATCCGTACCAGGTATCTGGAAGAAAAAGTCAACCGGCTTGAAAATCGGATTTCACTACTTGAAAAAAAATCCTCTTCACAACCCCAACCATCGCCATCTCCAAAGCAGCCGTACCCCGCGTCTCCGGCTAAGCCGAACCAGCCAGCACCCCCTGCACAAACCGGGGATTTAGACCCTGTAACGCTTTATAAAAAAGGTCGTGCACTGTTCATTGAACATAATATTCCTATGGCCCAGACACTGTTTTCAGATTTTATGAAAAATTTTCCCGACCATGAGCTCGCGGACAACGCCCTGTACTGGCTTGGGGAGTGCATCTACACCACAGGCGATTATGAAACGGCTGCAAACATTTTTAAACGGCTTGTCCAGACCTATCCCAAGGGTCAGAAAGTCCCGGATGCCCTGCTTAAAACCGGATATGCATATATGGCCATCGACGACGCAAGCCAGGCCGATCACTACTTCAAGCAAGTCATCACCCGCTACCCCTTTTCACCGGCAGCAGACAAGGCCGAGCAGAAACTATCCCAAACCCAATAGTTATTTAAATGATGCCCTGTCCGGACACATATCTGCCCTGGTTTCTTTTAACGGAACTGCCAGGTCTAAGCCCCCGTTCAATCAAGCACCTGATTCAACATTTTAAAACACCCGAAGCCATTTTAACGGCATCTAAAACACAACTTGTGTCTGTGCCGGATATATCTTCCAGGGCCATAAAAACCCTTCTCGGACACAAAGAATGTGAACCGGAGGCGCAAAAACGCCTTGCCCAGGCCCAGGATGCCGGATACGGGGTTGTGGTGTTAACCGAACCTGAATACCCTGCCCTGCTCAAGGAAATTCCCGATCCCCCTGCCCTCTTATTTTATGACGGTACATTTGATCCCAATGCGCCCTGTATCTCCATTGTGGGATCACGAAATGCGACCAGGTACGGCATAGATACGGCCCATTACCTTGCAGGACGCCTTACGGCTTTTGGGTTTACCATTGTATCCGGCATGGCATTGGGAATTGATACCGCTGCCCACAAAGGTGCACTTGAAAATGATACCGGGCAGACACTGGCTGTTCTTGGATCAGGACTTGACCATATCTACCCCAGACACAACCGGCCCTTGTACAGCCGGATCAGAAAACAGGGCGCCGTGATTTCCGAATTTTTTCCGGACACAGCCCCGTTGCCGGCCAATTTCCCCCGGCGCAACAGGATTATTGCAGGTTTGTCCTGCGGCACGGTTGTGGTGGAAGCCGCCCAGAAAAGCGGCTCTCTGATTACGGCTCGATTAGCCGGGGAGTACAACCGCGAGGTATTTGCCGTCCCCGGCAGCATCAAATCCTCCAAAAGCCGGGGAACCCACCACCTGATCAAACAAGGCGCGCATCTCATAGAAAACGAGATGGATATCATTGATGAACTGTCCCAGTTTGTCCATGCCGCATATAAAGCGTCTTCATGTGAACCCACAAAAAACAAACCAGCCATGGACAAAATCCAGACCATGGTATATAAACACCTCGATCTTTACCCCGAACATATTGATCATATCACCGCATCAAGCGGTCTGACGAGCGCCCAGGTTTCTGCAGCCCTGCTTGACTTGGAATTGTCAGGGCTTATTGTTCGTCATCCTGGCAATAAATTTTCAATCCTGGAGGAATAAAATTGGCAAAGCCGCTTATTATTGTCGAATCGCCAACCAAAATCAAAACCCTGAAAAAGTATATTGGAAAGGACTATAATGTGGCTGCCAGTGCCGGCCACATCCGCGACCTTCCGGTAAAAAATCTGGGGATTGATGTAGACGACAATTTTAAGGCCCAATATGTCAATATAAAAGACAAATCGAAAATCATCTCCAATCTGAAAAAAACTGCCGGTGACACGGATGAAATATTCCTTGCCCCTGACCCTGACCGTGAAGGGGAAGCCATAGCCTTTCATATCATGGAAATTCTGAAAAAAAAGGACCGCAAATTTCACCGGGTCCTTATCCATGAATTAACAAAAAAAGGGATTACCGAGGCACTTTCCCATCCAACACAACCGGATGCGGACAAATATGACGCCCAGCAGGCCAGAAGAAAGCTGGACCGGCTGGTGGGCTACCAGATATCACCGCTTTTGTGGCAAAAAGTCCAAAGGGGACTGAGTGCCGGCCGGGTTCAGTCCGTGGCCGTAAAAATCATCTGTGACAGGGAGCGGGAAATCCGGGCGTTTAAGCCGGAGGAGTACTGGACCATTACGGCGGATCTTGAGGCGGCAAATCCGCCTGTTTTCAATGCGGCGTTGATAAAAATATCCGGAAAAAAAGCCAAGGTCACCAACGGAGAACAGGCCCATGACATTGTGGCAGACCTTGAAAAGGCCCGGTTCATTGTCCTGGAGATCAAAAACAAAACCATCAAGCGCAATCCGTTACCGCCTTTTATCACCAGTAAACTCCAGCAGGATGCCATTAACCGGCTGCGGTTCTCCGCCAAAAAAACCATGGTTGTGGCCCAGCAGCTCTATGAAGGCATTGAGATCGGCAGCGGTGGTCCCGAGGGTCTGATTACTTACATGCGTACGGACTCCACCCGTATTGCCCCGGAAGCTGCCCAGGAAGCTTTAGACCTGATCCGCCACTCCTTTGGAGATGCGTATGCCCTGGATGCACCCCGATTCTTTAAAAATAAGAACAAGGCCCAGGATGCCCACGAAGCCGTCCGCCCCACATCGGTTTACAACACCCCGGAAAAACTGAAATCCTTTCTGTCTCCGGACCAGTTCAAACTCTATGATCTGATATGGAAACGGTTTGTGGCCTCCCAGATGGCCCAGGCCCTGATCGACCAGAAATCCATTCTGATTGAGGCAACAGCCAAGTACCTGTTTTCCGTTTCCGGATCTACAACCCGGTTCGACGGATTTATGCGATTGTATGAGACACAGGAAAAAAAAAGTGAAACAGATATCCAGTCCCTGCCGCCGGTGGAACCTAAAGAACAGCTGACAACACTGAAGATCAATCACGACCAGCATTTTACCAAACCACCGCCCAGGTTTTCTGAAGCATCCCTTGTCAAGGAGCTTGAAAAAAACGGGATCGGCAGGCCGTCCACCTATGCCTCCATCATAGCCGTTATCCAGGATAAAGGATATGTGGATCTGATCAACCGGTACTTTACCCCAAGCGAGCTTGGCTTTATCGTCAATGATCTTCTAGTCGGTGCCTTTCCCAATCTTTTGGACATCTCATTCACGGCCCAGATGGAGACCAATCTTGATGATGTGGAACAGGGGAAACTCAATGAAGTAGATCTGTTAAAAACTTTTTATTCTGAGTTTAAAAACACCCTCGATAACGCCAAAGACAATATGGTTTCCGTTAAAGGCGTAGGCATTGAAACGGATATCAAATGCCCTTTATGCGGAAAACCCGTTAATATCAAAATCGGCAAAAACGGGCATTTCCTGGCCTGTACCGGCTATCCCGAGTGCAGCTTTACCAGTAATTACACAAGGGATGAAAAAGGCAATATTGACATTGTTGAAAAAATCCAGGCCAGCGAACCGATCAAGGACTGCCCTGAATGCGGCAAACCCATGGTGCTCAAAGAGGGCAAATTTGGGTTGTTTGTGGCCTGTACAGGATATCCCGAATGCAAACACACGGAATCCGTGGCCCAGGAGAATTCAAGCAAAGATACAGGCGTCCCCTGCCCTGAAAAAGGATGCAACGGCACAATTGTGGAAAAACACTCAAAACGGGGAAAAATATTCTACGGGTGTTCCAAATATCCGGATTGTACCTTTGCCACCTGGGACAAACCTGTCAATGAAAGCTGCCCGGAGTGCGGCAGCCCCTATCTATTGGAAAAAGAGACAAAGCGGGACGGTAAAATCCTGAAATGCCCGAACCGTTCATGCGGATTTAAAAAGAGCATTTTGCCTGTTTCGGAAAAATAAGTCCCCTGTTTTTTCACCACGAAGAGTCAAGATCTGCCCATAGACATCCTTTTGAGCAGGTTATCCAGGTGATTGCGGACATAGGGTGTCATCTCGGAAAAACAGATCCCGATCCCGTCCGAATCTATTCTGGCCACAGTGCCGTTAAGCTTAAAAGGTTTGGCCTGGCCGGGCAGGGAAAAGACGATCTTTACCGATGTTCCGATATCAGGAGTCATTCTGGATTTAATAAACACACCGGAAGCACTCATGTTCCTGGAATTAGACTGTATAACTTTATCACCGATCAGAACATCCATTTCAATGAATTTATTCACCCGGGGATATGTTCTGGGCTCCTTGATATTGTTAATACACGCCAGAAGATCGGGATAGGATCTGGATTCTTTGATATTGTTAATACACGCCAGAACATCCTTTTGAAGATCCTCGGTCAAAAAACGGATTTCCGATATTATCTTATCCAGAAGTGATTTGTCTTCGGGAAAGTTATCCGTCACTTTTTAACTCCTTATCTTTATCATTAATCATGATTGCTTGTTTCAGATCCTGTGCGGTAAGGAGACCATTGTGTTTAATCCCTAAAACCCGAGCCGCTTTTTTTACGGCGCCGACAAAAGAGCCCCCGGACTCTCTCAGGTCTTTGAGCGCATATGCGCCTCTTGACTTTGACAACTTTTGGCCATTATCCGCCAAAACAAGTCCATGGTGAATAAACCGGCATGCCGGAAATGAAGAGAAACCAAAACACCGGGCAAGATAAATCTGGGCAGCAGTGGAAAAAAGCAGGTCCCGGCCCCGGACTATAAAATTAATACACCCGTCTTCATCTTCCACAAGGCTTGCCAGATGATAACTGGGTTGATCATCCTTGCGCCAGAGGACAAAATCACCAAAGGTGTTGACCAGATCAATGTGCTGATTGTTTACCTGAATGCAGGCATCATTGTTTACCCTTAACCGGACAGCATTAGACCCTGGTTCAAATGCAAGACCGGCATTTCGGCATGTGCCCGGATACAACCCATTTTGAGATACTTTTTTGATGGATGCCCGACTGCACCGGCACACAAAGGTTTTTAGCCTCCTTTTATCAAGCGCCTGTAACCTGCCCCGGTAATATTCCTTTTTTTTCTGCAAAGAAAAGTTTTTATAAAAATCATCCGGTCCTGCGGGTCCTGTATCCCAGTCCACCCCCAGCCAGTCAAGAGTGGTAAAAATATCTTCCAGCACATCGGGCCTGAAACGGATACCGTCCATATCATCAATGCGCAGATGAAGCCGCCCTTTGCGGCTTCTGACAATGGCCCAGGTCACCAAAAAATTTACGGCATTGCCAAGGTGCAAAAAGCCGCTGGGGGTTGGCGCCAGCCGTGAAACCGGATTGATCGGCACATTGGAAGCACACAGAGGCGAACTGTTTTCAAAAATTATGGACTTTTCCTGCACTGCGTTTGACCTTTTTCGGAAGAAGGCCTATTTCATGGTAACCACCGGGCAGGGGGCATTGAGAACCACGGCCTGGGCTGTGGAACCCAGCAGCAGTTTTCCCACCTTGGTTCTGTTTTTCACACCGATAATGATTTCATCTGCCTGGGTTTCCTTGGCAAAATTAACCAGATCATCCCCGGGGGCAATGCCGCGAATCAACAAATGACTTTCACAGGGAATATTTTTCTTGTCAAAATGGGTTTTGGCCTTTTCCAGCGCGGCTTGGGTATCATTGATCAGATCCTGATCCTTTTCCATTCCCTGGGGCATTATGGTAACGATCAATACTGTTGCATTAAAAAGTTGAGCCCGTTTCAATGCAAGTTCAAGAAGATTTTCCGCCTGGTTTGTGCCACGTTTATAGCCCACTATAAGTTTCATCTACCATTCCTTCATTTGTGCATATTTAATTGTCTAAAGAGTCTATCCTAAATTGACTTTAGGAACAATCCCATCCTTTTAAAACCAAATTAAAAGGTGTAGCCCATGGAAAAATAAAAACACCCCTTGCTTTCATCGGCCCGGGGATCCAATTTCCAGCCATACAGAAGACTGATGGGCCCCACCGGTGTCTGACGGCGCAGACCAATACCGACACTGCTTCTGAATGATTCCGAAATATCCGTTTCCTGGATTTCGGTCAAGGCGCCGGTGTCAAAAAACAGGGCAAACTCATAATTCAAACCCAGATCATATCGGGCTTCGACAGAACCCAGCATCATGGACCGCCCCCCCACGGCACTATCATCGTCATCATACTGCAGCAGATTTTCATCAAACCCTCTCACGGTTGACGCGCCACCCAGAAAATAGAGCTGGTCGTCGGAAATATTAGAATTGCTTGCGTAAGTATTCATGTATCCGTACCGGCCCCGCATGGCGATGACCAGGTCCTCGCTGACCGAAAAATAATACCGCAGCTCCAGGCCGTATCTGTAAAAGTCATCCATACTGGAATCAGTGCCTTTGAACACATCAAAGGTTGTGGATGCAAATAACCCGTTGCGGGGACGGACAAAAGAATCTGTGGTGCGCCAGGTTATCCCTGTATTAATCTGGCCGATATGGCGAACCCTGTAATCATCCCTTTCATCATCATCAAGCTCGCGATCCACCCTTAAATACTGGTCCCGGTATTCATAGCCCCCGCCTAAGGAAAAGGTGATTTTCTTATTATTTAAATTGCGCAAAAAAGTCTGGGACAGGCCCCAGCTTCTGACGCCGTAGTCTTTGTTAAACTCCTCATTTTCTTCTGTATAGGCCTTGCTTTTGGAGATGAAGCGGGTAGAAAGAAACCTGGGTTCAGTTAAGGAAACATCCATGCCGTAACCCACCTGGCTCAGCTCTAAACCGGCTTCGGCATTCAGGTTATGGCCCCAAAAATTCTTATCCCCGATGCCGGTTTCCATGTACAGATGCCGGGAGGTATCATATCCGCCAGCCAGTTCGACATAATAGGGTTTTTTTTCAGATATCTCCACAATCAGGTCAGCCAGGGGCTGCCGGCTTTTAATGCCTGTACTTCTGATTCTGACGGCATCCACGGCATTGAGGTCCTGGATCTTCCTGCGGGAGTCCACAATCTTGAGCATAGAAAAGGGGTCTCCCGGGGCGACCGCCATCTCATCTTCAAGCTCTTCCTGTTTTATGCGCAGACCCCCGGCATAAAAAATCTTGCCCACTACCACCCTGGGGCCCTGGTCCACATGATAGGTGATCCGAATCCGGGTTTCGTCCTTTGATAACTTGGTCTCCGCTTTTACCTGGACATGGGGGTAGCCCTTTTCTGATACGGCCTGCTTCAGCACTGAAATATCGTCATCAATCACTGTACTGTCATACCAGAGCCCCTGTTTCATGGCCATGCCATGGGTGGCCTCTTCCAAAGAAATAAGGGAAAGCCCCTGGATTTCGACCTGTTCAACCTTTGTTCTAGGCCCTTCCTTTATGATGAGTTCAACGGCAACCTGTTTTTCGTTCTTGTCCGGGGCATCACTGATCTTAACTTTTTTCTTTAGCTTGATTTTTGTAAACCCCTGGGTCAAATAAAACGCCTTAACCGCTTTGAGGTCGTCGTCCAGTTCCGTCTCATTGAAAACGCCTTTTTCCCGGGTCAGAATATTTTTTTCAAGCTCCTTTAAATCCAGGGTGCCTGCACCACTGATTTTAAGTTCAGACACCTTGTACCTCAACCCTTCATCTATAACGATATTGACCTGCCGCACCCCATGGGGGTGTGAATTATCTTTCTCTTCTTTTTTTTCGTATTTAACCTTTACATCGGGAAACCCTTTTACTTCATAGCGCTTCCTGAAACTTCTCATGCTTTTTTTCAGGGCAAAATCATTTTTGTTCCCGGTCTCTTTGAGCAAGAGATCTTTTTCCAAAGTCCATGTGTAGAAGGCATCATTACCCTGAATATCAATTTCATACAGCGGGCCTTCTTCAATGGTAAAGATAACATCCACGGCCTCACTGCCCTCGACAGGCAAAGTTTTTGCCGTCACTTGAACATCTGCATACCCTTTCTTCCGATAAAGTTTGGTAATTTTCTTGATATCATCCTTCATCTTTTTGTCTGTAAACCGGTTACCTTGCCAGAGCAACGTGGATGTCCGCCAGATCCTGCTCACCAGTTTAAGACGGCACTGTCCGGCATGATCATTGCCTTTAAACACAACTTTGCGGATATTATGAAAAGGACCCTTGTCAATATCCACATCAATAACGTATTTATCCCCCTGTTTTACGGCAGATATATTAATCTTTGGCGCAAAAAAACCCTGGCGCTTAAAAAGTTTTTCCACCCGCTCGGCCTGCTCTGCCATCTTGGATTCCTGATAAACGCCCCCGACCTTAATGGTCATTGCGTTCAGCACTTCCTGCTCAAACACGGGAAAGGCGTTGTTTATACGAATATCCCGGATCCTGAAAAACGGAGTCAATTCAAAGAAGAGCACCACACCGCGTGCTGTCTTTACAGGATCCGGGACATGGATGAATTCAAAAAGCTGGGTTTCTGTTAATGTCTTGACGGCACGATCCATGGCTTCGATGGAATATTCATCACCGACTTTTACGGGGATAAAACTTGAAGCAATGGAGCGCCAGAGCGCCTGCTTGTCAGACGGACAATGAACCGTAATATTGATATCCGCCACCTTGCCGGCATCTGCCGCAGACACAGGTGCACTCAAAAAAACACAGGCCGCAAAAACCCAAAAGCCCAAAATAGTGTTTGAACGCATTACTATCTAAACTCCAGCCTGTATTTAAGTTCACCGCCCAGCTTGCCGCTGGTGTCCTGAAAACTACTTAACAGAAGGTGTTCCAGAAGTTTGTAATAGGTCCTAACCGTCTGTACGGTCCTTCCATTACTGATATCTATGCCGTAGGAGACGCTTAGCTGACGGGAAAGATCTGCACCTAAACCGACATGCACACTGGTTTGGTTACTCTCATGATCCATGCTGAAACTGACTTCGCTTAACCCGGTGGTATCCTTTATTTTTTCACTGAAAGAATCCAAGATCATCTTGGCAATGACCGCTGCCGACATCGACCCGCCGTCAATATCAGTACTCATTTCATCCGTGGTTTTGCCAAATGCAATCAGGGAAAGAATGTCTGCATCCGTGGCCTCAGGATCTGAAGAAAAATTGAGCGCCAGATCATCCGGCGTCCCGGTCACTGACAGGGTAATGGTATAGTCTGAAATGGTAGTTTTACTGACCAGGGTAATCTCGGGTTCAATCTTATACGGGTTGATAAAATCAATGGATCCTTCGGTGATTTCGAATTGAGCTTCCTGAAAATTAATAACGCCCTCATCCACGACGGCCCGACCATCCAGGGACGGCGCATACAGGGTTCCCCTGACACTGAGATTGGGACTGATGCTCATGGACGCCAGATTGTTGTCCACGACAATGGCCTCCCTGCGGGTGATATAAATATTGAGCCCAATGGTTTTTAAAAAATCAGGTCCGGGTTCCCGTACTTTGGGGCGGGATTTTTGGGTTTGCTGGGCGGCGATGCTTATCAGACTCAAATCCACTTTCTTGTAATAGGTCCCTTCAAAGATGTCTATCTGACCTGTGATCTCTGACTTATCCATGGTGCCGGCCCATGTCAGTTGACTGTTCAACGTCATCTCCAGGGTATCAGGGAGATCCACAGGAATCTGGACGGCGTCAAGATTCAGTTTAAACTTATCCGGCATGCCGTTTTTCAATTCGGCATTCCCGGCCAGGGTTATTTTACCATCGCCAAGATTAGCCGTGATGTCCAGAATGTCAACTGCATCAGGGGTCAGTAAAATGTGGCCGGAAATTTTCTCCAAAGGCTCGTCCAACGCTTCAAGGTCAAGGGCCATGTTTGAAAATTCAACACTGCCCTTGAGATCAGGAGAAGCAGCGTTGCCTTTGGCTTGCAACGAAATCAGAAGATCCCCTTCTGCGGAATTTATCCCGTCTGTCAGGGGAACCAGTATAGACACGGGCAGGCTGCCGAAGACCTCTGCAGCCAGATCCCCTTTAATATCACCGGCTGCAGACAGGGTCAGCTGGCCCTTGTCCATGATACGGACCGGCACCGGATCAATCTTGAACCGGCCATCCTTGAGCAGGGCTGCGGCATTCTCAATGACAATCAACATCTGTCCCTGTTTGGCCAGTGCCAGCCGGGAGATATGAAGAGATGCCTGCAGCGCGTCAGGGTTATCCAAAGGCCCGCTCAGCTCTACGGCGGCATCGGCATTCGCCACCATGTCCGGGGCATTGGGAAGGCGCAGATCCACCGCTGTAATGTGCCCTGAAATATCCGGGGCAAGCAAACTGCCCCTGGCGGAAATATCCATGCCCAGGCGGCCCGAAGCAAGGGCAGCATCCGCAGCCGGGTCAATGGACTTAAGGTCGGTTTCAGGGATCACGGCCCGGATATCAAGGGTTTTGTCCGCTACATTGACCTGCCCGGTAATGTCCAACTGCGCTTTATTCTTCCGGAGGCGTGCCTGTTCAAAGGTCAGTATATTGTTGACCAGCTTAAGCTGTGCCTGGACGTTGTCCAGGGCATATGTTTTAAAACCCGGATTCTCTCCTGAAAGCAGGACCATAATCTGCGGATTTTCCAGAGACCCGGTTCCCGTCACTTTACCGGAAAAATTGCCCCTGGCGCCCAGATCCGGTGCCAGGTCGTCGAGTTCAAGCCGGTTAAACTCCACGGTCAGGTCCAGGGCATGCTCCCGGCCCTTTTTCCCACCCAACGCCAGGGTGCCCCGGGCATTGAGCGTCCCCTGCCTGCGTTTGAGGGTGAGATCATGAACCTGGAGCAGCCCCTTGTCCATCCGGGCCTTGCAAAGTAACTCATCAGCAGTGAACCTGTTGGAAGATAGATTGCCGGCAGTGATATCCAGGGTCAGATCCGGGGCGCTCAAAGCACCCTTAACAGCCACATGCACACCGACTCTGCCCGAAGCCTTTTGGCCCACAAGGCTCAGGGGAACGGATATGTCCGCCACATCCAGGTCCAAATTTCCGGTCATTGTCATTTTGTGGGAATCAAACCCCGGCATATTCAACCGAAAAGCACCTGCACCGGTCATGCCGGGTCCGTCCAGGGTCAGGCCGGTAAGCGTCAGAGAATCCTTTTCCAGTTTGGCACCAGCCTTGAACTTCACCTTTGCCGGTCCGGACATCCCGGGCACGATCAGGTCACGGACCGTAACATCCAGATCTGCACGGGCAGACATCTGTCCGGGTGNNGCCCTGGACCCGGACCCGGGCCGCAACTTTCCCCTTTGGGGTGTTTTCTCCCAATTCAAGGGCATTCAGTGCCAAGCTGTCCGGATTAAGCAAAAAGGTATAGGCCAGGCTGTCAAGGCCGGCCATGGCGTCGGTAAACCCCTTTGGAAAGATTTTCGACAGATCCACATTTCCGCCGAAAGGTATGGTCCCGGCCGGCAGATCTATCCGGCACCCTTTAAGGGTCACATGCCGGTCCTCAAGCCCGGCGTAAACATTTATGCCTGATATGGCCGTGTTGTTTATACTGCCCCGGCCAAATTCAACCTGAACTACGGCCCGGGGATTGTCGATACCGCCTTTAATGGTCAGATTGACCCGGCCGTTTCCCCGGACCAGATCCTCGGGCAGGCCCAGGGCTTTTGTGGCCAAAGGCGTTTCCACATCAAGGGTGGCAGTCAAGTCCGGCGTCACTGCCCCCAAAAGTCCTGCAACAGATCCTTTGGCATTGAATACAATGCCCGGCATCCGGGCTTTAATATCAATATCTGAAACTTTGTCCCTGTCAATTCGGGCCTGCAGATCAAAGGACTCAAGGGTAAAATCCCTCTCCCCAAATCCCAGATGCCCGCCGGCCAGGGTCACTTTGGCCGAAGCACAAAGGTCTGACAGCTTAAAGCCTGTCACCTCAACGGACAAATCTGCAATATCCGTATTAAATTGCGGGGTCGTGACTTTTATCCGAGCCTGATTCACCGTGAATTCACGAACCCAAAAATCAACCCCCGGGAATTTGGCAGCATCGGAAGCGCCGGTATCCGATGACGCCCCGGTGTCAGAAACCAGGGCCGACAAAATGTCGACCTCCCCCTGCGCCGACATGCCGATATCAAGAACAGGCTTGTCAATCAGGATTTGGTTTAATTCAATTTTGTGCCGGGTCAACGCGGACCAGTCAACCCTGCCTTCCACCAGGGAGATGCCGGCCACTTCCTTGCCGGAAGCATCCTTAAGGTGAATCCCGGAAATCTGAACCCTGCCCTCTCGAAGACCTAAACGAAACTGTTCCCATGACAGGGTACCGGGAATCGCCTTATTGACCTGGTTTTGAATAAAGGCCTGGGCCGGCTGGGTTTCAATGAAAAAAAGACCGCCTGCAACCATCCCGGCCACAAGACAAACGCCCAGTAAGCATGTAAAAAAAATGACCCGGAACCAGCATCTTTGGAAAAATCTGCCGGAACTGCGGGGTGTTTTGGGAGGGGCTTGAAAATCTGTGGGGGCTGTCATATTGCCTATGCGGTTAGGGTTTATCTATATTTTATTAGGTTGTAGGCCATGAACCAGGTCATGTCAAGATTTCTTCAATGGGCAGCAATTGCTTGCCGTGACGAACGGTTAGAACAGATATTCATTTTTCTTCAGGTCGATATACTTATAATTTCCGTACATTTTGACGTACTGTATTTTAATACGCAATGTGTTTTTTTTTAAAGGCACATCAGTGAATTATAATGTTATTTTTATTATCAATTTAATTTTATTATTGACATAAAAAGAATGATATGGTTTTTATAACTCTATGTTTGAAGACTTAAAATTCATTGGAAATAATATCCGTTCTTTTCGTCAGTCACGCAACTGGACCCTGGCACAACTGGCGTCAAAAATCGGGATTCAGGAAGGACCGCTGGGCCGCATTGAGCGGGGCGGAAACCTGCCGTCGGCCACGGTTATTTACAATCTGGCCCAGGCACTGGATATTCCCACCGACGCCCTGTTTGCCCCGGACCCCTCCCGGGCCAGGGCTGCAGCCGCAGAAACAGACACCGCCCATGTGACCATTGAAGTTGACGCATCAGTACCCCCAAAGGCATTACTGTCTGCCTGCAGGAAACTGATGTCAGCCTTCCATACCCTTGAAGAGCTCCTCGGTGTCCAGAAACATGCCTTGCTGCCGTTATCCATTCCCTTTAAACCGGACTATGCCGGTATGGAACAGCTTGCGGCCCAGGTCAGAACCGCCATGGGCAGCGGAGATGCCGTGGTATTCGATTATCTTGAACTCTTTGAAAATTTCGGGTTACGGGTGCTTTTATTTCCTTTCATGAAGCCTGCAAATGATTTTGACGGACTCTCTTTCTTTGAACCCGTGCACCAGAACGCCTTTTTTTTCATCAACTCCCGAAAGAATCCGGAAAAACAACTTTTTTGTCTTGTCACGGAACTGGGCAAAATTCTGATCTTCAATCAAATGAAAATTCGAAAAGAGACACTTTTTCCAGATACAGGGCCGGCATCCGAATCCCGGCCCATAAATCCCATACGGGCTGCCAGACATTTCGCCGCCACCTTTCTCATGCCTGACACCGCAGTACGAAGCAGCGTGGGCCAACTGGGCATCACCCCTGACACCTGGACCTGGGATCTTATCCTGCGCATCAAACACAGGTTCGGCATCTCCACCGAAGCCTTTATATACCGGCTTCTGGAACTTGACCTGATCACGAAAGACGCAAGCAACACCTACATACAGAAAATAAAAACCCACTACCAACAAACCGGTTTTGGAGAACCTGATGCTTCCCGCCGGATACTGAACGCCAATGGGCGGTTTTTTGATCTTTTGCTGACCGCAGGCAGAGATGAAACTGCCGGACAAAAAATTAAAGATATATATGTAATGGTTGAGGATCTGAAACTTGTGAAACTTTAACCTCTTAAAAAGAGAAAATAGTACTGCTCCACAGAAAAAATGAAACCTCTTATTTGTAAACATGTTGTCGAATCATATTTAACTTAAGTATCAGGTAAAAGAATGGAACAACTTACAGACCTCAAAACCATTTTACATTCCAAAAGAGCGAATATTTATTATTTGGAAAAATGCCGTGTTATGCAAAAAGACGGACGTGTTCTTTATCTTTCCGAAGCAGGAAAGGCAAACCAATACTGGAATATACCTATTGCCAATACAACAGTAATTCTTTTGGGAATTGGTACGTCGATTACCCAGGCGGCAATACGAATGCTGGCCTCGGCAGGTGTTCTGGTCGGTTTTTGTGGCGGCGGCGGTACGCCACTGCTAATGGCAAATGAGGTGGAATGGTTGACACCTCAAAGCGAATATCGTCCCACCGAATACCTTCAAGGATGGGTGGGGTTCTGGTTTGATGAAGACAAACGGTTTATCGCTGCCAGAATTTTCCAGCAAGCTCGAATCAATTTTTTGCTCACTGCATGGGAAAAGGACCGAGATTTAAAGTCAGCAGGCTTTAATGTTTCTGATTCTTCAATTGTGGCAGCTCTTGACACTTTCAATACCAGGATGGAGCAGGCAACTACATCATCTGATCTTCTTTTAATTGAAGCGGAGCTGACCAAAGAATTATACAAATATGCGGCCCGGCAAACAAAACAGGATTTTTTTAGCAGAGATCGCAATGCAGCAGACAACGCCAATGCTTTTTTAAATCATGGAAATTATCTTGCCTACGGGTTGGGCGCAACAACACTATGGGTTTTAGGTATTCCACATGGTTTTGCCGTCATGCACGGAAAGACCAGACGCGGTGCTCTGGTATTTGATATTGCCGATCTTATCAAGGATGCTTTGATTTTACCTTGGGCATTTATCTGTGCCCAGGAAAATGCAAGCGAACAAGCCTTCCGCCAGCAATGTCTGCAGGCTTTTGCTTCCCACAAGGCTCTTGATTTCATGTTTAACCAAGTAAAAACCGTCGCCCTGAAAACCGATTGGGAGGAAGTTTCCTCATGATGGTTACGTTTATTTCTCAATGTGAGAAAAAAGCGCTGGCTCGAACCCGACGCGTCCTGGACGCATTCGCAGATCGCATTGGAGACAATACCTGGCAGACCGTTATCACAATGGAAGGGTTGCTGGCCGTAAAAAAACTGTTGAGAAAAACAGCTTCCAAAAGTACAGCCGTGAGCTGCCATTGGATTCGGTCTCGTGCCAGAAGTGAATTTATCTGGGTAGTGGGGAATAAACATAAATTTGACCAAAACGGCAGAGTCCCTGTGAATACAACAATCGTTAACAGGCCATACCGTGATGATTTGGATGACTGGCACTATCTTCCATTGATCCAATCCCTGGCATGTCTGTCTGCGTTACTGCATGACTGGGGAAAGGCCTGCACCCGGTTTCAGGACAAATTAAGAAAAGGTTATAAAGGCCCTATGGGAGACGCATTACGGCATGAGTGGCTCTCCTGTGTTTTGTTAAAAGCTTTCATTAACTCTACACAAAATCCTCAGACAGATAACGACTGGTTAACACTTCTTTCCAAAGGGGAAATCAATGAATCAGTTCTGCTGAGCATGGACTTGGAGGATATCAAGCACCCCCTTAAAGACCTTCCGCCAATTGCACAACTGATCGCCTGGTTGATACTGACACACCATCGAATCCCCCTTCTTAATGACAAGAATAAAATTAAAAATGACTGGCCTAATGAACCTGCTGACAACATAGCTCAGTTGTTTACATACATTGATGAAAAATGGGGATATTCGAATGAATCAGCCAAAGGCACCCGTGGTGACTGTTTACATTTTCCAAAAGGCCTTATTTCAAATTCAAAACTGTGGTTAAAAGCCTTAAAACGCTGGTCCGGGAAACTGATAGGGCAACAGAAACTGGTGGAACAAATATTGGGAGAGGCTGACCACAGCTATCGGCCGATTCTTTATCATGCCCGACTCTGCCTGATGCTGGCAGATCATTATTATTCATCATTGAGTAAAGAAGCATCCGGTTCCTGGAATAATACAATTGATATGACAGCCAACACCCAAAAGAATGGCTCCGCCAAACAGGCATTAGATCAGCACCTGCTTGGCGTTTACGAACAGGCCAAACGAAATGCTCGGCACTTGCCAAAATTTGAACGTGAACTTCCGGTAACGGAAAATATCTCTGCCCTTAAGCAGAAAAGTTCGGACGCTAAATTTACTTGGCAGGATAAAGCAGCCAGAAAAATACGCGCATGGGTTGATGAGCATAAAGACCGGACATGTGGTTTTTTTACTGTTAATATGGCCAGCACCGGGTGTGGAAAGACTTTTGCAAATGCCAAAGTGATGCTTGCATTAACCCCGAACAACGATAGCTTGCGTTATATTTTGGCGCTTGGTCTGCGAACATTGACCCTGCAGACCGGAGACGACTATCGTAATCGAATTTTCCAGAGCAGCGACAGCAGCGATCTAGGGGTAATTATCGGATCTAAAGCCATAGCCGATCTGCATGAAGACAAGAAGAACGAAAAGGCTGAGAGTATTTCCGAAGACGGTGCAGAATCACAGCAATCTTTGATGGAAGATACCAGCGAAATTTTTTATGACGTCGATATTCCCGAAAATGAGCTTATCACAATTCTCCCCCATGAAAAAAACCGCAAACTTTTATATGCCCCCATACTGGTATGCACGATTGACCATATCATATCTGCAACGGAGACAACACGCGGGGGCAGATACATTTTGCCTGCATTACGCCTTATGTCATCGGATCTTGTAATTGATGAAATTGATGATTTCACCGGGGCTGATGCCATTGCCATAGGGCGACTGATTCATCTTGCCGGCATGTTGGGACGAAAGGTGATGATCTCCTCTGCCACGATACCACCATCCCTTGCGGAAGGCTATTTCAACTGCTACCGGGAAGGGTGGCGACTTTATACCAAAACCCGGAATGCCGCCCCCCAAATAGGCTGTGCCTGGATTGATGAATTCACAACCGTTGTAACCGATGCTGAAACCGCAAATCAAAAAATTGCCAACCAGCAATATGCACAAGCACATAAGACATTTATTGAAACACGGATTGGAAAGCTTGCACAACAACCTCCCCTGAGAAAGGCTGATATTATTTCATGCAAAACGGCCATATCCCCAGAAACTGCATGCAAAACCGGAAAACAGGAACTTTGGTTTAACATCATAATCCAAAGTGCTTTTGAAAAACACCCCAATCACCACACGATAGATCAAAAAACAGGTTTGAAGGTCTCTTTTGGTGTTATACGGATTGCCAATATTCAGCCTTGCGTTTCTCTGGCTATGTTTCTTTTAGAGTATGACTGCCCTCAAGGAATTGCACTACGGGTTATGCCTTACCACAGTCAGCAGGTTTTACTGCTGCGACATGAACAGGAAAAGCACCTGGATACCGTACTAAAACGCAAAGAAGACCATGGTGAAAAACCAGCAGCCTTTAACGACAGAGTGATACGTGCACACCTGGACGCCATGGCTGAAAAAGAGCAGTCCGTACAAGATGTCCTGTTTATCCTTGTTGCGACTCCGGTGGAGGAAGTTGGCCGTGATCATGACTTTGATTGGGCCATTGTTGAACCTTCATCTTATCGATCTATTGTGCAGATAGCCGGACGAGTTAAGCGCCATCGAGAACAGCAAGTGCTGCAATCGAATGTCGGCGTATTGCAATACAACTGGAAAGCAATACGTTCAGGGGACAAACCCCATGCCCGGTACTTTACCCACCCGGGATATGAATTTGACGGCAATGTGACTGTCAATTCAAAATCGCTTAAAGCGTCCTGTAGCACCTATGATCTGAATAAATTGGTCAACCCTTCATCCATATCCAATAGCTTAAACGCTATTCCTCGAATTGACGATAATGCCAAACATGGCTCAAGGTTAGCAAGTCTTGAGCATGCAGTTACGGCACATTGGCTTAAAAATTACAGATTAAAAGGTCCTGAAAGCCTGCAAGGATACATCACCGGACATTGGTATTTAACAGCACTTCCCCAGGCATTAAACCGCTTTCGCCAAAGCCGGGCCAGTGTACACCTGTTCCGCTGTTGCAATTCAACAGGGGAAACCTATTTCACGATTAAGGATGAACGAGGATATCCTGTTTTTTATGATACAATGGATGATTTGGTAAATCAGGATGATGCGTATAACATCAGGACAATTAATTTATCTTCTAAAGCACAGCAACGCTTGTGGTTGACCCGAAATTATATGCAGTTGCTTATTCATGAAGCGGAAGTACGTGAAATAAATCTTAATCAAGCGGCTTTGCTTTACGGAGAAGTGGTAATTCAACCGATCCATGATGAAGAAGAATCAATTATTAACTATTTGTATAATGATCAACTTGGCTTTTTCAGGCAAGAAAAATAGTAACAGGCGTAATGAGTATCACGCCTGTTACTCTGCCTGCTCGGCAGTGGAGTTAAAAAATCAATAAATAATTTTCTAAGCTATCTCTTCGATAGTAGGCCTAAATCTATAAAATTTGGTCGTAAAATCAAGTTATTATTAACAAATAATTTTATTTATTAAAAATCAATATATAATGGTTGACATATCATTCATTCGTTGCTAATTTTTGCTTATTGATATTCATTCTGTAAATAAAAAAGGAGATGACGTTTTATGTTAGATCCGGCTATTCAAATTTTTTTTCAAAAACGGAAAGACGACTGGCTCAAAAATAAAATAAAAACGTCAATGACAGAGGAGGAAATTGAACTCTGCAAAGAGGAATGCTCAGAAAAATTTTCCTTAGAAAATTGGCTTCCAAATGCGGCAAAAAGAGCGGGACAAATCAGTATATCATCCCATCCATGTACTTTCAGTCATCCAAGCGCTCGGAAAAATAAAAATGGTTATGTCAACCCAATCATCGCAACGGCAACGCGTTTACCTGATGGCTATTTAAGAACAGGAAATGTTGATGTCGAATACGATGCGCTAGGGAACGCCGCTGCGTTAGATGTTTATAAATTTTTAATGCTTTCAATGGAAGACGGAAAGACTCTACTTCAACACATTGAAACCGACTCTGAAGTTGCAAAAAAATTGTTGACCATAGGCACTGAAACCTATGAAACCCTAAAACAAGGTTTTACGGCTATGGTATGCAGTGAGACTAAAAGCATAACCAGTTCTAAAATAAAACAAGTTTATTTCCCCGTTAATGAAGGCTATCATTTACTTTCTTTGCTCAGCAATTCCGGTTTGATTTTTAATCTCAGATCTCAACTCAATTATTTGCGTTTCTCAGATGAACAAAAGGAACGACGAAAAAAAAAGCACGGTGGGGAATTTATAGAGCATGGTTTTTCCGAAATTTACCAGCTTACAACCATAGGGTATGGGGGGACAAAGCCTCAGAATATAAGTGTTCTTAATAATCAATATGGTGGTAAAGCCAACCTGCTCCTGTCTATTCCTCCCCATATGGATAAACGAAAAATTCATTTTCCACGGAAAAATTTTTTCGCCAACTCAGTCCGATATCACGATATCCGGGAACCACTCAAGAAACTGCATGGTATCTTTAAAACAGGATTAGATTCCGAAATTCCTCGCCGCAACCTGGAAAGTGGGCGGGAACACCGAATTGAAGAAATTATAGACATCATCATAGAAAAATCAGCCGCAGTGCGTTCTGTGGCTGAAGTTCAATACAAGGGAAAAAGCAGTGAATTGCCGGAACACCAGAAAATATGGCTTTGCCATGGATTTGGACCGTCTCGAAAAGAGCAAGACGAATGGCTTGATGCGTTATGCGTAGAACTTGCAAAATGGATTGTAAATGCATACAAAAAAATAATTAAAAAGCCTGTCATGATAGGACCCGTAGAACGTGACTATATCAAAACATTCATCAACCTCAACCGGGAGGTCCTAAGATAATGACACACATGCTGTTAATTCCTCATATCCAGATCCAAAATGCCAATGCCTTATCCAGCCCCTTTACCATAGGATTCCCTGCCATGACAGCCTGGCTGGGAGCGGCACATGCGCTGGAACGGCAGTTAAATGATGCCATGGGTTTAAATCAGGGAGAGACCCTTTCATTTCAGGGTGTGGGTGTGGTTTCACATCAATTTACTTTACATACTTATAAAGGCCCCGGTGATTATGAATATTCTATTATCGGAACCGGCAACCCCCTTGAACCCGCAGCTAAAAAAGACAAGCCGGAAGGTAATGCAGAACGGCCCTCATTTATAGAGGAAGCACGGTGTCATCTGGAAGTCAGCATGATTATAGCTTGTGAGGGGATTGAGAAATCACTTGAGCCGGACGTAATTAGACTGACGGCTCAGCTGCTTCAGAGTCGAATGAAAATAGCTGGGGGAGACATTTTGAAAATCCGGCAACCTGAATTTTACAGAGATTTTAATCAGCTCAAGAAGCGACTGATGCCGGGGTACGCGCTTATTGAACGACGGGAGTTGATCATTGAAGCCATGGAGCAAGGGCAGGATGCGATAGGTGCATTAATCGACTATCTGGCAGTCCACCATCACTGTAAACAAGAAGAAAGAAATGGCGAAATGGAGATCATTTGGAGCAGTCAACGCAAACAGACCGGCCTTGATGGAAAACGCGGCTGGATAGTGCCCATTGCAACGGGTTTTCATGGCATCAGCGAACTCGGCTATGCCAAAAACCAAAGAGATCCGGAAACCCTGCATCGCTTTGCTGAAGCGGTGGTGACTCTGGGGGAGTTCATCATGCCATATCGTCTTGAATACATAGAAGAATTGCTATGGCATTATCACTATGATGCCGACAGCAACCTATATCTTTGCCAACAGGATACTATTGAAGGATTCTGATAATATTAAACATAAAGGAGAACTGTAATGGCTAAAAACACTGCATCTGTTCTGGCATTTGAAAAAAAAATGGTTCCATCGGATGGGTATATGTACGGAACTACATGGGATGACCGTGACAATCAGGCTCCGCTCAAGCTTAAGGAAAAATCCGTACGGGGAACAATTTCTAATCGTTTAAAACCAACTGTCCAAAACGACCCGGTAAAACTCAATAAGGAAGTGGAAAAAGCCAATCTTCAGACTGTGGATACCTGCGCACTTGAACCGGAGCAGGATACCCTGGTGTTAAAATTTACCTTAAAGTTTCTGGGTGGAATCCACCGCCCTTCCGCATGCAATAACGCAGATTTTCGACAAAGCTACAGTAAAGCTGCCCGAACGTATGTAAAAGAGAGAGGGTTTATGGAATTGTCACGTCGCTATGCCCTAAATATTGCCAATGCCCGTTTTCTTTGGCGGAATCGAATCGGAGCTGAATCAATTGATGTCGAGGTCAATGCGTTGAATAAAGGAGCCGAGCAGAAATGGCAATTTAATGCAGGAGATTATACCCTTCGTGACATGGATTTCACCAATGATAAAATCGACAGCTTAGCCGAGCGTATATCACAAGCTCTTGCCAGCGATGATGATTTTCTTTTAATTGATATTGTATGTTATGCCAAAGTCGGCAAAGCGCAGGAAGTTTATCCGAGTGAAGAACTGATTTTGGATAAGGGAAAAGGAAATAAAAGCAAAGTTCTCTATGCTGTTAACGGAATTGCAGCAATGCACTCGCAGAAAATAGGGAACGCGTTACGCACAATTGACACCTGGTATCCTGAATTTAATGATTCTGCCCAGGGGATTGGTCCTATTGCTGTTGAGCCTTATGGTGCAGTGACCAATTTAGGAAAGGCATACCGCACCCCTAAAGCCAAACAGGACTTCTACACTTTTTTTGATTCCTGGGCAAATGGTGAAAGCTTAAATCAGGTTCATGATGAACATTATGTCATGGCCGTTCTGGTCCGTGGCGGGGTATTCGGCGAAAGTGATAAATAGAGGGAGGATCATGGACTACTATATAGATATTTTGCTTCTACCTGATCCCGAATTGCCACTTCCCATACTCATGAGCGCCCTTTTCAGTAAATTTCATAAAGCTTTGTGCGATTTACGCTCCACTGATATCGGAGTCAGCTTCCCCAAACGAGGACAAAATCTTGGGAACTTGATGCGGATACATGGGAACCTAAAAACTTTAACGACACTACAGGAACATAAGTGGATTGGACCAATGATGGGATATTGTAAAATTGGTAACATATTACCCGTTCCGTTAAAAGTGAAATATTGTACGGTCTTTCGCAAACAACCTACTATGAGTACAGCAAAGTTACGCAGACTCATTAAAAGGGGCTCTATTGCTGAAGATGAGACAACCAGATACAAATCAAAAATGTTTTCCCAAAGTCTGACCGAACCGTTTATTGAATTAAGGAGCAATTCAACCGGACGCAGGCATAAACGATTTATAAGTTTCGGGCCATTACAAAACAAACCGGTTACAGGGAGTTTTGACCAGTTTGGTTTCTCCAGTACTGCAACCGTACCTTGGTTCTGATTGATTTTCAAAACCAATATTTTTGATCTTTGAAAATTTATTGACCAATCAGATAGTTACAGGCTTTAAAAATAAATTGGGTAAAGCAGCAAATGATATTCAATTTGCTGTTTTACTTAATTTTTTATATTTTGTTTAATAGTTCCCTGCCGCACAGGCAGCTTAGAAATTCGTTAATCTCGGGGATCGGGTCCGGTCATTGTTCCCTGCCGCACAGGCAGCTTAGAAAATTAGACGGTAAGGTGATCTCTTTTCGGATAGGTTCCCTGCCGCACAGGCAGCTTAGAAACCCAGGGGATTGTTCTTCCAGAACCAGACAGCTGTTCCCTGCCGCACAGGCAGCTTAGAAACGACATCCGGCCAAAACACAGTTGGCATGACTGTTCCCTGCCGCACAGGCAGCTTAGAAAAGGGGCATCGCTAAATTTCCTCTTTATAAACTGTTCCCTGCCGCACAGGCAGCTTAGAAATCCAGGCGAAACCACGAACGTTGAGCGTTACTGTTCCCTGCCGCACAGGCAGCT
>NZ_DDYV01000176.1:35678-36295 GCF_002348205.1 Desulfobacter sp. UBA2225
TGCCGCACAGGCAGCTTAGAAATTGCGTTTGACGGCGATTTTTTTATCGATACAGTTCCCTGCCGCACAGGCAGCTTAGAAAGATTTCCGAACACGCCAGCCTCAAATTCGTGAGTTCCCTGCCGCACAGGCAGCTTAGAAATCTGAAGGGAACCCTGGTATAGTAGCCTGATAGTTCCCTGCCGCACAGGCAGCTTAGAAAAATTTCTGACACATATCCAAGATCAAGATATGGTTCCCTGCCGCACAGGCAGCTTAGAAAATCCAAGCACAGTCACCTATTTCTTGCATGATGTTCCCTGCCGCACAGGCAGCTTAGAAAAACAAGTCACAAATGATTTGCATTGCGTTTATGTTCCCTGCCGCACAGGCAGCTTAGAAATGATATTCTGCAAAGTTCATTTTCCGTCCTCCGTTCCCTGCCGCACAGGCAGCTTAGAAACAGTTTCTCAACGTTCGCCCATTTAATCGTTCGTTCCCTGCCGCACAGGCAGCTTAGAAAGCCGTGGACTGGATAAAGAGCCTGCCGGAAACGTTCCCTGCCGCACAGGCAGCTTAGAAAAGCTCATGTTGACGCTGCACCTCACCTTCTTGCGTTCCCTGCCGCACAGGCAGCT
>NZ_DDYV01000176.1:36338-44223 GCF_002348205.1 Desulfobacter sp. UBA2225
TGCCGCACAGGCAGCTTAGAAATTCCGTCAATATCCGCTTTATAAGCGTAAAAAGTTCCCTGCCGCACAGGCAGCTTAGAAATTATAAATAGGCTGGTCCGGAATTTGGTAGGAGTTCCCTGCCGCACAGGCAGCTTAGAAAGGATGCCGGACCAATTTTCGGTGTCATCATCTGTTCCCTGCCGCACAGGCAGCTTAGAAAAAATCGAGACGATATTACCGATTCTGTAACATGTTCCCTGCCGCACAGGCAGCTTAGAAATTCAAACTCTGATGTCAATTGATACGGATAACGTTCCCTGCCGCACAGGCAGCTTAGAAAATCGCAAAGGGGCTTGATATGATCCACCACGAGGTTCCCTGCCGCACAGGCAGCTTAGAAAAAAAAATAGCAATTGGTTTTCCATTGGTCAACGTTCCCTGCCGCACAGGCAGCTTAGAAAACTGATATCATACTATCAAACATTTTAATCTCGTTCCCTGCCGCACAGGCAGCTTAGAAAGCATTGGCACTGGCTCAATATGCGTCGTAAAAGTTCCCTGCCGCACAGGCAGCTTAGAAAAGCGTCAGCAATCGCTGAACAAAATGCAAAAAGTTCCCTGCCGCACAGGCAGCTTAGAAAGGTAGAAACTCAAGACGGCGAACTTAAAAAGCGTTCCCTGCCGCACAGGCAGCTTAGAAATGGCTCACGGTTCCATTGTCGCCGAATTCACTGTTCCCTGCCGCACAGGCAGCTTAGAAAAAGAGGGCATCGGTATATTCTCAAACGGATTTGTTCCCTGCCGCACAGGCAGCTTAGAAAGTCCGCCGTAACGTCCCAAAGGATGGTCTGGAGTTCCCTGCCGCACAGGCAGCTTAGAAATGCTGGCCGAATGCGGCAGCTTTGCTACCCTTGTTCCCTGCCGCACAGGCAGCTTAGAAAAGCAGAAATCTAAACAAAACCGCCCGGTCTACGTTCCCTGCCGCACAGGCAGCTTAGAAAGGTGACACCGTCCACATACCTAATCCTTATCCGTTCCCTGCCGCACAGGCAGCTTAGAAAGTTTTATTACGCATCCGGATTTAAAATCATAAGTTCCCTGCCGCACAGGCAGCTTAGAAAAGGTTTGCGCCGTCGGCATCCGGGAATTCCATGTTCCCTGCCGCACAGGCAGCTTAGAAAGAAACATTGGCACAGGACCGTGCCGAGGCTGAGTTCCCTGCCGCACAGGCAGCTTAGAAAGTCGAGTGTAAGGCCGCGCAAATGAAGCATTTGTTCCCTGCCGCACAGGCAGCTTAGAAAACAGCCCCCGCCATCGAGCCGATAACAAGGGAGTTCCCTGCCGCACAGGCAGCTTAGAAAGGAATCAGAACCCGCACAAAATGTTTGGCCGTGTTCCCTGCCGCACAGGCAGCTTAGAAACAATACGCATGGCGTCGGAGCATCGTCAAGAAGTTCCCTGCCGCACAGGCAGCTTAGAAAGTTGACGGATTTGTTGTTCTTGAGCCGCGCTAGTTCCCTGCCGCACAGGCAGCTTAGAAAACATAGTTTTGAGTATTGCTTGGTGACGCCTGGTTCCCTGCCGCACAGGCAGCTTAGAAACAATATGAGATAGAAACAAATGCAAACCAGGAGTTCCCTGCCGCACAGGCAGCTTAGAAAAAGATCGGTTCGGCAGGTGATTCTGCCGAGATGTTCCCTGCCGCACAGGCAGCTTAGAAAACCGAATCATGTCGAAGCAGCAACAAAGGCTTGTTCCCTGCCGCACAGGCAGCTTAGAAATGCTGAATATTTCAGAATAAAAGAGTGCGATGGTTCCCTGCCGCACAGGCAGCTTAGAAAAAGTAGCATTTTTTCCCGTCTGTCCACCCGGCGTTCCCTGCCGCACAGGCAGCTTAGAAAAATAGCATCCGGATCTTCTGGGAACTGTTACCGTTCCCTGCCGCACAGGCAGCTTAGAAATGCCGAACCTATCTGGGCATAATTACCTGCCGGTTCCCTGCCGCACAGGCAGCTTAGAAATTCTCAAATCCGTTTATAAGTTCCATATACGCGTTCCCTGCCGCACAGGCAGCTTAGAAATCCACCGCCGGATGACGAAATACCATTTTGATGTTCCCTGCCGCACAGGCAGCTTAGAAAAACCAGGAATATATCGACATCACCCCGGGCCCGTTCCCTGCCGCACAGGCAGCTTAGAAATGCTCTTTTGTCAGAAGCGTATGCCGATTTTCGTTCCCTGCCGCACAGGCAGCTTAGAAATTCTGGTGCCCTGCCTTCCGGCTCGACTGGAGGTTCCCTGCCGCACAGGCAGCTTAGAAATGAACTTGGATAAACTTGCGTCCAGGCAAGAAGTTCCCTGCCGCACAGGCAGCTTAGAAATGTCTCGTCAGCGTCAACAACTATTCCTGCATGTTCCCTGCCGCACAGGCAGCTTAGAAAATGTCAGGGTTGAGTGATGACTCAAGAGTGTCGTTCCCTGCCGCACAGGCAGCTTAGAAAATGCAGCCAAGGTTGCAGCAACAGAGCAATCAGTTCCCTGCCGCACAGGCAGCTTAGAAAAAATCCGACGGCAGCTTTTAAGTTCAATACCTGTTCCCTGCCGCACAGGCAGCTTAGAAAACAGGTTTTGACTCCTCCAGTCGAGCCGGAAGGTTCCCTGCCGCACAGGCAGCTTAGAAAACTCGATGCTGATTTGATGTCGAATCATAGCCGTTCCCTGCCGCACAGGCAGCTTAGAAATATTATATCCTGTGCCGTCTTTGTAATTTGGGGTTCCCTGCCGCACAGGCAGCTTAGAAAGCTGAAACCAACGCCCCACAAAAACAGGATGCGTTCCCTGCCGCACAGGCAGCTTAGAAATGATCCTAAAAAACCATGGGAGAGATTGAAAAGTTCCCTGCCGCACAGGCAGCTTAGAAATCGATCCCAGCAAGCAGGGGGATGATTATCAAGTTCCCTGCCGCACAGGCAGCTTAGAAAGGTCGAAGAGCACAACGAATCCGCAGGCTGCCGTTCCCTGCCGCACAGGCAGCTTAGAAATTTTTAAATAGTAATCCGTATAAGCAGGCATTGTTCCCTGCCGCACAGGCAGCTTAGAAATTTTGAACCCTGCCCGTTACAATTCGGACGGGGTTCCCTGCCGCACAGGCAGCTTAGAAACTGAGTGGGTAGTAAGCTGATGACAACGACTTGTTCCCTGCCGCACAGGCAGCTTAGAAATTACTCTTGCCGGGACATTCCCTTTTTTGAATGTTCCCTGCCGCACAGGCAGCTTAGAAAAGTTACTTGATTGTTTGTGCCACCGCTGATTCGTTCCCTGCCGCACAGGCAGCTTAGAAATTGACCCGGTCATTTATTGCGCCCAGGCTTGTGTTCCCTGCCGCACAGGCAGCTTAGAAATTTATTGCTTCGAGAAACACAGGCATCTTGGTGTTCCCTGCCGCACAGGCAGCTTAGAAACGAATGCTCGGGGCTTGCCAGTTCGTCCATAAGTTCCCTGCCGCACAGGCAGCTTAGAAACAAGACCGCCGTCAACAGAACAAAGAGACTCAGTTCCCTGCCGCACAGGCAGCTTAGAAATGCCGAATTCGGCCAAAAAGGTCTCATAATGTGTTCCCTGCCGCACAGGCAGCTTAGAAAGTACGGAGAAACGAAAGACATTTCGCAATCCCGTTCCCTGCCGCACAGGCAGCTTAGAAATGCTGGAGTCATAGGGCATATGGGCCGAACTAGTTCCCTGCCGCACAGGCAGCTTAGAAACTATACCGTAAACTTAAAAAATATAAGCCTACGTTCCCTGCCGCACAGGCAGCTTAGAAAGTTCCTCCCTTATAATATCTTTACATATTCCAGTTCCCTGCCGCACAGGCAGCTTAGAAATTTAGAAGTTGGAGTTCCTCATTCAATAAAGAGTTCCCTGCCGCACAGGCAGCTTAGAAACTAACTAAAAGATCAATTTCATTTGTAGACTGGTTCCCTGCCGCACAGGCAGCTTAGAAAAGTCAATGCAATTCACAGGAAACGTGCCGAAGGTTCCCTGCCGCACAGGCAGCTTAGAAAAAAACAGGCCGGCGACTATACACCCAGCAAGGGTTCCCTGCCGCACAGGCAGCTTAGAAAGCTCTTTGGCCCGGTCTCAAGTTCTGTCTGATGTTCCCTGCCGCACAGGCAGCTTAGAAATCTATAGCCTTTAATGTAGCCCTAAGTCTCCTGTTCCCTGCCGCACAGGCAGCTTAGAAATTTGACACTATTTGAGGAGGCCCAAAGCTTTAGTTCCCTGCCGCACAGGCAGCTTAGAAATGTAAAAGCCCCCACGACCAGCGCCCATAGGCGTTCCCTGCCGCACAGGCAGCTTAGAAATCGATGATGCGGTGCAGGTGAGATTTTTGGAGGTTCCCTGCCGCACAGGCAGCTTAGAAAAAAGGCCCTCCTGGGCCTTCGTAAAAAGAATCGTTCCCTGCCGCACAGGCAGCTTAGAAATGTCGTCGACGTTACGCGTGTCGTTGATTGGAGTTCCCTGCCGCACAGGCAGCTTAGAAAGTCAACGGAACACAACGAATCAGCAGGCTGCCGTTCCCTGCCGCACAGGCAGCTTAGAAATGGATGTCAGGGCCAACGAGGCCGCCGTCAACGTTCCCTGCCGCACAGGCAGCTTAGAAAGCCATGGTAACAAAAACCATGTCGTTATCGGTGTTCCCTGCCGCACAGGCAGCTTAGAAATTAAAAAGGTTCAAAACGATCTGTTTAAAGAAGTTCCCTGCCGCACAGGCAGCTTAGAAAAGGGTATCCGGAGCAGAATCCACGATAGACGCGTTCCCTGCCGCACAGGCAGCTTAGAAAGATGTATGGAATTTGCTGGCAAATTTTTAAAAGTTCCCTGCCGCACAGGCAGCTTAGAAAACCCGCCGCCGTCGTATTTTGATTTTTTTGCCGTTCCCTGCCGCACAGGCAGCTTAGAAATTGGGCATATAGGATATCAATCTCAAGTTCCCGTTCCCTGCCGCACAGGCAGCTTAGAAATATTTCAAGATCGAGTGTCCGATATCAAAACCGTTCCCTGCCGCACAGGCAGCTTAGAAAGTATTATCCCCATGATTCAATCATCTCCCCGTGTTCCCTGCCGCACAGGCAGCTTAGAAAACTGCAAAAACACAGGCCACGGCGCGAATCGGGTTCCCTGCCGCACAGGCAGCTTAGAAAAGGTACCGGACAATTTCCCGCTGACTTTTAAAAGTTCCCTGCCGCACAGGCAGCTTAGAAAAACAAAATTATGTGCGCATTCTGTTTTCCCTGGTTCCCTGCCGCACAGGCAGCTTAGAAAAACATCATTGCGCAGGCCCATGTCCCAATAGTGTTCCCTGCCGCACAGGCAGCTTAGAAAACTTTATTGATACGTTTACACCTGAGAAGGATGTTCCCTGCCGCACAGGCAGCTTAGAAAATTTTTTAATTCATAGAAAACTTCAGCTTTTAGTTCCCTGCCGCACAGGCAGCTTAGAAAGAATTTGGATCAATGCGTTGATCATACAGTCTGTTCCCTGCCGCACAGGCAGCTTAGAAATCTGTGTTTTCGCCGAGGCTGTCATAGATGGAGTTCCCTGCCGCACAGGCAGCTTAGAAATTAACCCTATCCTGTCTCACGACTGTCCTTTCGTTCCCTGCCGCACAGGCAGCTTAGAAAACTGATAAAATGCAAGGACAGGATCTTCCTCCGTTCCCTGCCGCACAGGCAGCTTAGAAATCCATCTTTGCGCCGGTCAATGATGAGGGTGAGTTCCCTGCCGCACAGGCAGCTTAGAAATACTATTTGCAACACGGCGAAGCCGGACGCCCGTTCCCTGCCGCACAGGCAGCTTAGAAAACCCAGCTTGTCTCACTGCCTTTACCTGCACTGTTCCCTGCCGCACAGGCAGCTTAGAAAAGGCTTGATTTCGGCGCTTATCGGTGCATCTGGTTCCCTGCCGCACAAGCAGCTTAGAAATTTGGCAAAAAGCTGCCGTAGTATTTTCTCAGGTTCCCTGCCGCACAGGCAGCTTAGAAATGATTCAGCCAGAGTCCTTTTAAGCTCAAGCAGTTCCCTGCCGCACAGGCAGCTTAGAAAGGGTGCAGGAATGTCAAAATGGACATTGATCTGTTCCCTGCCGCACAGGCAGCTTAGAAATCTCAACTCCGGGGGCCCCGCTGGATTTCCTCGTTCCCTGCCGCACAGGCAGCTTAGAAAGCTATTGACTCTTTGCGCCGTGTCGAAGAGCGGTTCCCTGCCGCACAGGCAGCTTAGAAACCAGAAAAGTATCAATATCCGCCTGCGGCTGTTGTTCCCTGCCGCACAGGCAGCTTAGAAAAATTGCAATTTATCAGGGTTGGCTTTTGATTTGTTCCCTGCCGCACAGGCAGCTTAGAAATATATCCGTGGTCAAACTGTTGGCGGTAATTAGTTCCCTGCCGCACAGGCAGCTTAGAAAAGTGTGAAAGTGGCGAAGGGCTACGTCTTCGCGTTCCCTGCCGCACAGGCAGCTTAGAAAGGATTGATGCGGAAACTAAAGCTAAGCTTAATGTTCCCTGCCGCACAGGCAGCTTAGAAAGATGGCCTTTGTCGGGGACACCCTGCCGGGGGGTTCCCTGCCGCACAGGCAGCTTAGAAAAAGTAAATTATGGAGATATGGCTAAAATCGTGGTTCCCTGCCGCACAGGCAGCTTAGAAAAGATAAACGGCGGGTATCCATCAAGATCCACAATTTCCTGCCGCACAGGCAGATTAGAAATGTCAAATCAAAGTGAGTACGGACTCAAAAAATGATGCCGGTTTTCTTAAAACTGTTTTTACCTATATTATTTGAAAGTAACGCATCTTCGACACCCCCGGAAGGCAGTTTGAGTGTTAAAATAATCTGGTGAAAACACAACAATAAATCTGGTCTATATTCTTTTGGAAAAGTTTGATCGTACCTTGCAGGTCAATTCCTATGGTTCTTTTGATGAAAACAAGCTAAAAATGGATCTTAACAGTTTAACACCCAAAAGCATTAATATATTTTAAATTGAAACCACGCTTCATGAATTTTTTACAAAACCTGGACAAAGACCTCCAAAAAGCCCTGATAACCCAATTGCGCAACCTGTGGACCTACACCTCCACAGCCATTGAGGGCAATACCCTGACTCTCGGGGAGACCGCATTTGTCCTTGAGGAGGGCTTGACCATTTCGGGCAAATCCCTGAAAGACCATGAGGAAGTGGTGGGACACGCCAGGGCCATTGATATTATCTATGGCCTGCTGGACCAGGGAACTCCTTTTAATGAAGAGGCATTATTCAACCTTCACAAAGCGGTTCAGACAGATGTGATCGTTGACATATATAAACCTGTGGGCAGGTGGAAAAAAGAGCCCAATTCAACGGCTGAGGTAGTTGATGAGAAACAGGTGATTTTTGAATATGCGGCACCCCAAGATGTGCCGCAACTTATTAAACAATGGTTTAAGCTGTATCACAAGCTTATGGCGGCTGCTGTGCCCGGGGACAAAGAAAAGGCGTTGCAGGCCTATCTTGCACTTCATGTCTCCTTTGTCCGCATTCACCCCTTTTTTGACGGAAACGGCAGGATGGCAAGACTTGTGGCCAACCTGCCGGTGCTAAAGGCCGGTCTGCCGCCAGTCATTATTCCAAGGGAACAGCGCAAAGCTTATATTGATGCCCTGTCTCAATACCATTACGCCGTTGGACAGATTGAAAAGGGGGGAGAACTTCTGCCGGAACCGGAGACCTTAAAACCCTTTGCTGCCTTTTGTGAACAGGTCTGGCATATATCCATGGATCTTGTGGATGAAATTCATAGAACCCAGAGGAATCGATCCGGTAAGAATACTTATATTTTCATTCAGTAGTGTCCGGTTAGGTTCTTG
>NZ_DDYV01000265.1:0-14762 GCF_002348205.1 Desulfobacter sp. UBA2225
AAAAAGGTCCAGGGCCAGATCAAAAGGCCTTCTCGGTAAGCAAAAGGACGGCCAAACATAACGCCGGCCACACCGCCTAACGAACCCTGGTGGAAAAAACTCAAAAAAGCGCCGGTGGCAGCAAAAACGGCCATCACCTCGTGCATGTTGTGGGCCAGGTGGTGAAAGAACGGCACCTTATTGACCTGGCGGTTTTCCAGGATATTGGGAATGAATTCAATGGTCAGCACTGCAAAATAACAGGAGAGACAATAGGCCACCTCTGTGAGCATGGAATGCACATTGGCATGCCAGAAAATAAACCATCCACGCAGCGGCTGTCCGATATCTATGGCCAGGATCAGCAGGGCCGAACTGTAGCAGATGAAGCCGATGAGCACGGCGTAGTTGATGATGTTCTTCAGTTCATCTTTGCCGAAAACGTATTTGAGCAAGCCCGAAAAGAAAGCGCCGCCGCCCAAGGCGATAATGGCCAGGTCAGCCCAGATCCACAGGGCAAATCCGTAGTAGTCGTTCATGTTGGTCTGGTTCAGACCTTTGAACCAGCACAGGAACATGGCATAAACGCCCCAGAGCAGAACAGCACCCACAATGATGATCCCAATGATGAATATCGGGAATGCGCACCGCTTGGCGCCTTCGGGTATTAATGCATCATCTAACATATCTAATTACTCCTAAATAGTTTTATGCAAGTTAACCATGGGATGAAGACGCCCCATGATGGGTTTTAACATTTTCCCACTCACCTTTAAGGTAGTTGTCCCCGGCCTTTCTGACCCATTCCCGATCAGACATGTAATAGACCTTGGGGTTGGTACCAAGACGTTCAAGCAGCCTGAAAACTTTCGGATTTCTGGATTTTCCCACAACCTTGTGGTTCATGGGATCAGGATGGGGATCAGGTTTAACAATCTGATGGACCTTGTGGGCAGGATTATTCAGGTCGCCAAACACAATGGCACCTGCCGGGCACGCGGTGGTGCATGCGGTCTGGTACTCCTTCTCTTCTATTTCACGGTCTTCAACAATGGCCTGTTCCCGGGCCAACTGATACCGATGGTAACAAAAGGAGCATTTCTCGACCACACCGCGCATACGCGGGGAGACATTGGGGCTTAAGTAATTTTCCATACCCTCGGGCCATTTGGGATCCCACCAGTTAAAGTGCCTGGCATGGTACGGGCATGCCCCCATGCAGTACCGGCAGCCAAAGCAGCGGGTATAAATCTGGCTGACAATACCTGTATCATAACCGTAGTCGGTTGCCGTGGCAGGACATACGGATACGCAGGGAGAATGACCATGGTCACCGATTCCGCCGCAGTGCTGGCAGGGACGGGGCAGATAAACTATTTCAGCTTCGGGAAAGGATTTTCCATTGGTCAGTTTGTACACCTGCATCCAGGTGATACTGAGCTTTTTGTCGGATTCATCCTCCTTAAACGGAACGTTATTCTCAGACATGCACGAGACCATGCAGGCACCGCATCCCGTGCATTTGTCCAGATCAATAACCATCCCGAACTTATGGGCTTTTTTATTTTCTATCATCAGAACCTCTTAAAAAGATTTCGTAAACAGTTTACGCCTTGGAAAGAGTGGCTTTAATTCCAAAGGCAGCATCCAGTCCTGAACCAGGCTCGATGACCGGGCCGATCAGATCATTGACATTGACACCTTTACCGGCCACGTAAGGATTGTTGAAGGCATGTCCAAGCCCCCTTGGCATACCGATCACGCCGGGCATTATACCTTCATTAAAGCCGATTTTCACCAAAGCCTTCCCCATCGCGGTTTTAAGAACAGCAATATCACCGTCTTTCAGGATGCCTGCAGTGGCGGGATTAATCTCAACAACACTGTATTTTCCTGAAAGAACCTTGTCGGAAATGATTTTAACAGCAAAGGGAGAAGATATCATTGAACCGACGGCAAGCCGCATCTTATCAACAGGCACAAGGGTGTAATCGCCTTCACCCATGGGCACAGCAGCTTTGGGAGCGGAAACAAGGAAGGTAAAATCCGTTGCAGGTGTCCCCACAGGCGGCTTGTCATCAATGACGACATATCCGTCGCCGGACAGGGTATCCCAGATTTTTCCCGTCACTTGCTCAAGGCAGGCATCATAAGAGTTCCAGGAGAAACTTTGTGCAATGCTGTCGCCCATGGCCTGGGCAAGAAGGATCAGCGCATCTCCCGGGTGTTTGGTGTCAAATATGGGTTTAACCATGGGCCGGCACAGCCCTACGACTGTTTTAGCAAGACCACCACCGGAAACCACATCTTCCAGGCGTTCAAGAAAAATGGATGCCGGCAGGATCACATCTGATCTAAGGGCAGTTTCATCCATGAAAGAACTGAAGCTGACCTTGAATCCAACCTTATCCATGGCAACCTTGACCTTTTCAGGATTGTTCAAAGCGTAGCAGGGATTGGCATTATAAATAAACAGGGCGGAAAGCCCCCCATCCTTTTCAAGCTTGTCAACCAGTTCATTAACGGAACCGGCTAGTTTAGCCTTGCTTGCGCCTTGTTTTGCAGCATCATCCATTACATTTTCGGAAAAGCTTAAATAATCGGCCGGGTACATGACAAACACACCACCTTTTTTATTCAGGCGGTCTGCCAGTGCATTCAGGGCCTGGACGGCAGCGAATTCACGAAGGCCTTGACCAACGTCTCCCCTGCCTTTTCCCGGCACGGCCACAGGAGCCTTGGCCTTGATGAATTCCATGGCAAGGGCCTCCATATCCGCAGCTTTGACACCGGTGATCGCTTCTACCTTCTCCGGTGTATACTCTTTTGCCAGCATAGCAGCAAAAGCGGACGTGTTTAGGTCCCCGGCAATCAAGTTCTTTGCAAGCAGCACGGCACAAAGCCCCAATGCCAGATCTGCTTCGGTGCCGGGCTTTACAGCAATGATCTTATCCGCAGCATTGGCCGTGTTGGACAGTCTGTAATCAACCTGTACAAGCTTGGCCTTGCGTTCACGTCTTGATGCATTGGCCTGGATACAGGCAACAGGGGAACCCCAGCCTTCAATAATTGCCGCACCGAAACTTAGAATGAAATCGGAATGATCAAGATCAAACCCAAGATTTCGATCTGCACCGTGAAGGGCAGCAGCCGTCAGCGCAAGATTGGATTCAAGGCTTGGCATGTTATATGTATTGGGAGAGCCGAAAGCATCCATAAACCGTTCAAAAAGCTGGGCCATGGAACCGCTGTCGGCACCAGTGATCAGACCGAGGGATTCAGGTGTTCCGCTTTTACGAATTTCACCCAATTTCTGGGCCACAAGTGAAATCGCCTCATCCCAGGAAATCTTTTCAAATTTATTACCGTTTTTCTTTAACGGGGTTTTTATCCTGGCAGGATCATACAGATACTGCAGGCCGGAAATCCCGTGGGGGCAAGCGCCACCGTTATTAATAGGGTAATCGTCAAGGCCTTCGATCTTAACAGGCCGTCCGTTTATTTTTTTGACGCTGATGCCGCAGGCACCTGGACACAGGCTGCATACGGATCGGTCATAGGTTATTTTGCCGTCTTCAGGGACAGGGGTCCAGGGCCAATTCTGGGTCCAGATGGAAGAATCATCTGTCAGCTTGACACCCACAGGGGAAAGCGCGACGCCGGCTGCCGCACCAAGTCCCAATCCCAAGAAGCTTCGTCTGTCAATTTTCATAAGTCATCCTTTATAAACTTTGAAATTCTTGTCCTTGAGGTATCTTACTTGTGGCACTGAAAGCAGTAGCCCTTATGACCCATTTTTTCCAGGTGGCATTCCGCGCAGTCATCCATCTTCATACGATCCCAGGAATTCTTTTTGATCCCCCAGATATTCTTGCCCCAGATATCACGGCTGTAACCGGTGATTCTGTTTTCTTCATAGGGCCGCGAAGATGAGGACTCCCCAATGTGACCATGGCAGGTCTTACAGTCCATGCCGCCTGCAACTGTATGAGCTGCATGGGAGAAAAACACGCAATCAGGTTGTTTGGCATAAATCAGCCAGGGCACTTCTTTCCCCTTGGCGACATACTCCTCTACAAACACGGCTTCGTCCTCGGTCTCTCCCATGGGTTCATCCGTATGGCATTCCATACAGGCTTGCAGACCCGGGATTCCGGAGAAGGTACCGTCTTCTCTGAAGAAATGGCAGGTTTCACAATCACCTGTTTCTTCGGCATGAAGCTTGTGATCGAAATTAAAAGGCTGCTCCTTTTTTGAATAAAGCAATTTTGGAAACAGCAGCCAGCCCGACAGGAAGCATACCAAAAATGCCCCCATAAAAAAGATGACACCAAGGCCTAACCCTTTGTCATCTTTTGGACCGTTGTCGGTGCCGTGGTGCGCACCATCCTCAGGACCATCGTTTGCTTTGTTTTCTAGCTCGCTCATGAAAACCCCATCAATGTTAAAATGTTGATGTTACCATACCTCTACGGCCACAGGATAAACCCCGGGCCAATATTTTTCGCAGAACAGCATTGCCGTGCCTGTTTCTGCAATACGTCCAGAAAATACAAATTCGGTCAATCTATATTAATATATGTTTCCCTTGTCAAGTTTAATTGGGAAACCCTTGCTCTGGAACGTCCCGAACAGAAATGGATTCAAAATTATTTTCTTCAGCTATTTTAGCTTTTATACAATAGCTTTAAAAAAATAACCCGACAAAATGTAATTTTTCGAAGAAATTCTGATTTATAGAGAGATAGGGTAACTTGGATTTATTTAGCCGTAACTGTGAAGGCCGGATAAAAGGAAATTCACGCCGAAGTAGGTGAACAAAACCCCTATAAATCCGATGATGGAAACAATGGCAAGATTTTTTCCGTACCATCCGCGCATCAGGCGCAAATGCAGAAAAATGGCGTAAATAAACCAGGTAATCAAAGACCAGGTCTCTTTAGGATCCCAGGACCAATATTTGCCCCAGGCGGAATTTGCCCAGACAGAGCCTGTGATAATCCCGATGGTCAGAAAGAGAAACCCGAAAACGATCATCTGGTAGGTCAGTTCATCAATGGTGTCCCAGTCCGGCAGTTTTGCAAAAAACGAACTCGCCCCGGGATCTTTGGGTTTGATGAAGTACATAAAGCTGAATCCAAAGGCAAGGGCAAAGCCTGCATACCCAAGAAAGCAGGTAATTACATGGGCAATGAGCCAGTTGGACTTAAGTGCAGGGATCAACGGCGTAATTTTTGAAGTAATGGACGGATCAAAACTGGCATAGGCAATACTCAGGAAAATCAAGGGAGAAACAAATACGCCGATGATGCTTTCCTTATATTTAAATTCCACAAACACATAAAGGGCGGCGGTAGTCCATGAAAAAAAGACCAGGGATTCATACATATTGGAAAAGGGGGCATGCCCGTATCCCATCTGATAGGACTCCATCCACCGCAACAGAATTCCGCCGGTATTGGCAACGAGCCCGATGACAATCACCCAGAACCCAAGCCGGGCAAACGCAGGTTTTTTGAAAGAAAAAGATCCAATATAAAATACCGATGCCAAAGCATAGATAAATGTTGCAGCCGATAAAAGCAGGGATGAGTTCATTAGCCTGATACTTCCTTTAATTCCTTTACAAGTTTTTTAACGATCAAATTGGTGCTCTGGGCATTGCGGTTGGCCCGACCGGCCACCCATACCCGGGTACTGCCGGATCCGGTTTGTTCAAGGCCGATACACACGGACTGGTGAGAAACAAAGAAAGTGACCCAGCAACCAATAATCATAAGAAGAAAGCCTGTGTACACAAAGGGAACACCCGGATCCTTTGTCACCTGAAGGCCGGTGTAATACGCCTGATCCCAGGATTTGACCTCAACTGTGAATCTACTTTTGCGCATTTTATCAAAGGTGGGAAACTTGGTGGGCAAAACAATTTGAACATTCCGCCCGTCGATTGTATCAAGGCGCCCGATAAACGCCTCACCAAGATCATGACCATTGAAGTCATAATGGGGTACAAACCCTTCAAATATAAAATTGCCAGCACCCGCGGGCAGTGACACGACACCGCCGTTTTTTATGGTGTGTACCTCAACCGTCCCGGTTTCACTGTCAGTGATCTCAAACCGGGCTTCATCAGGTGTGGTTGCACCGTAGTAAGCCTGGAATATATTGATACCCTTGTATCTTAACGGATGGTTGACCAAAATATCTTCCGTAAAACTTTCCTGGTTGTTTTCAAGGATGGTTAAACTGGACTTAAATTCGTCCGGCGCCCCCGTATCGTAAAACTTAACCTGAAAATCATTGCACCGAACCGTGAACGGCAGCTTTATGGGCAACCGCGTATGGGTATCAAACACGGTATCCGCGGTCTGCCCCTCGTCCAGACGCAAATTGGCCTTAAATCCCAATGCAGACCCGATCAGGGCTCCGGCAAGCAGCATCAGCACACTTGAATGGACCACGTAAACCCCGAGGCGGGACCACCGGCCTTTTTCCGCATACAAAATCAGACCCGTTTCACTCGTCTTTTCAATCACTTTGCCGGCCCGTGCCGCAAGCATTTGTTTTGCCTGGTGCGCAAAACTGTTCATGGGAAGCTGACACTCAAACTGCTGTCTGTTTTTAGTTTTTTCAAACCGCTGGGGATTAACTGAAATATTTTTAGGAAAAATAATTTTCCAGGTAACCGAAAGCCGGTCAATGGAACAGACAACAATATTAACGCATAACACCACCATGAGCAGCAGATACCACCAGGCTTGATACATTCTGTCCAGATCAAGCACCAGGATCATATTATATAATCCTGGGCCGTAAAGCCTGATATAGGCTTCGGGACTTCCGTTCTGCAAAACCACAGTTCCAACGATGGAAGTTAAGGCTAAAAGCACCAGGGTATAAACCGTGAGTTTCACCGAGGCAAAAAACATCCAGATCTGATCGGCAAAGCTGTCTTTTTGTTTCAAAACAATTCTTTCACTAAATGTTGTAGGAAAGTCCAAGCGCTGCTCAAGCGACTTTCATGTTCAATGTATGCCATCACCGGCAGCGCTTACCAGACGACTTCATGCCTGCCAAGATATCCGCCCACCGTTTTTCGAGGTCTATTCTCGATCTAGTACTGCCTGCAGGTTGGACCTAGGTTCAACCGAGGTCTGTACGGCCTGCCGGATCATGGGCATACTGCCGAAAATAACCACTTTTTTTCGGGACCGCGTGATACCCGTATAAAGCAGCTGTCGGGTAACAACCGGTGAGATCTGTTCAGGGATAAGGATCAGCACAGTGTCAAATTCCGATCCCTGGCTTTTATGGACGGTGACCGCAAAGGCGGGCTCACATTCGGGCAGATCAGACAATCTGAAATGCCTGGCATCTGATTGCCCGGATTTTGACTGTCCCGATTCCGACTGTCCCAGGGCAAACCAGGCCGTGGGCACCCCGCTTTCTTCAAGGACCACACAGGTATCACCATTAAACAGCAACCTTTTGTAATCATTGCGCCGGACCATCAAAAGCATTTTAAAAACAGGCTGCTTTATACCATCTTTCGCTTTAGATCGTAATATTTTTCCACATAGATGATTAATTTGTAATGTTCCGCTGTTTCCCGAATTGTGGGCGCACAGCACACGAAAGCCATCAAGGACGCCCATGGCCTGCGCAGGAGTCGTTGCATTCCAAAGCGACCTATATCCTTCCAGGATACAGGATTCAAGACGGGCCTGATATCCTTTGTCTTCGGCGGTATCCACAAATAGAATATCAGGATAATCCGCCTTAAGGATATCTGCCACAGCATCCGCATCACTGATATTAACGGCCTTTGCAAGCTTTTCAATGCCGGCTTTTCCCCCGGACCTGAAATTAACATCCAGAAGCACCCGGAAATCAGACAAAACATCCGCATGACACAAGTCAAAAAACACCGCACCGGCCTGAACCGGAGACAGTTGATTCACATCACCGAGTATCACAATACGCGCATCAGGGCGGATGGCTTCAAAGAGTCTTGTCATAAGGGCCATATCAATCATGGACGCTTCATCAATAATCACCAGGTCTGCGGCCAGAGGATTGGCTGCATTGTGCCGGAACCCGGCTCTGTTTTTCACAGGTTTAAGCGCACTGTGGATGGTAGCCCCGTCTTTTAACCGGGCTGCGGCCTTGCCCGTGGGTGCCAGACACATCACCCTAGGGGGCTTGAGGTCGTTTTCATTGGCCCATCTTGTCAAAAGCGTCCGTATTATATCTGTAATATACGTTTTTCCGGTACCCGGCCCCCCGGACACAATGATGAAACCGGAACAAAGGGCCTTTTTGACAGCCTGCTGCTGTCCAAAAGTTCTGTGGGTATCCTGACTGTTAAAATAAGCAGCCGGCCTTTTGTCCACAAATTCATCATCAGGTCCTGGCATCTGCCTTTGAATCCGTGCTCGGATATTATCTGAGAGCCGGTGTTGAAAATCATAATATCTGGAAAGATAAAGATTGTTGTCCCGGTCAAGGATCAGAGGATATTTACCAATCCAGGACGCCATGTCATTTTCCTTTTTCCCGCACTTTGAGACTTCCATGCCCACCATGGCAGAATTTTTTAGCGCATTGCACCAGAATTCGAGTTCAGGAAGCCGGATGAGTTCTTTCCCCTCGGCCGTTTTCAGAACCTTGCCGGCGGTGCCTGTAAGATCCAGACAAATGCAACCTTTGGAAAGTGCCCTGCAGGTCAATGCTGCCGAAAGAATCTCCAACGGCCCGGCATCTTTAAAAACATTGGCCATGGTTGTGGCAAAATAGTAGTCCAGATGGGAAAAAAACCCCGAATCATGGAGAATACCAAGCGCATTGAAGGAGACGTTATTCATACCCTTGTTTACCAGCAGAAAGTAAAAAAGAAAAGCATGGGCAAAAAATATAAAATCCGCCCGTAAGGGGCGGATTCATAAAAATGATCTATAAAACCTGGGACTTAATTATGCAATAATATCAAGCCCCAATCCTTTGGAATGATCTGTATGTACAAGTCCCCCTGATGTCCGAAAACGACGGTCAGGGTTTTTCCTGCGATCTTTCTTAAATGACAACGAGACAATGACACCCTCTCTGACGCTTTTCCTGCGGTCATACGTCCTCTTGCGCCGCTCTTTTTTGCGTTCTGGAACAACGGCCTGATACCCTGGCCCTCTGTCTCCGATCTCTATAACCTTATTAGCGATTGGTATTATTTTATTTTCTGCAACCACAATAGTCACCACTCTTTAAATATATTTTCAAAGTTATTCCTAACCTCTTAATAACATATCGTTAATAAGTATAAACTTCTTTAATATTTAAAGCATAAATCCATCTCAAATCTTTATTAAAAATATATTCACAGGGAAATTTCCCCGGAGCGAGTTTCTATGACCTATTTCTTATTTTCACACTCATCCACATATCTGTGGAGTCTTAAAAACGGAATGAACATAATGTCTGTGAATTCAAAATGCGTAATAAGCCAGTTGCGCAATTCCACAATATCTTCAATTGCCAAATGATCAACGTCTTCTGCAATTTCACGACGAAGGCCAAGGGCTTTTTTGATAAACCGGCGATGGGCCCTTGAATGGGTGTCAAGATCGGGATATCCTTTGCTGCCAAGAAGTTTTTCCTCTTTTGAGAAAAAAATCTTGCTGAAGTCATTGATCTCGGTAATCAAATTGGCCACATCCTTGGCGTCGGCCTTACTCGTCTTCATTTCAATAAGGGTGTTAAACATATCCATAAGCTGTTTCTGACATTCATCAAGTTCAGGCACATCCACGCTGTATTTTTTATCCCATTCAATAATATTGGTCATGGGTCACTCTCCTTTATTCGTTTTTCTATTTTTTCCCTTCCCCAGCCACAAGCTACCAATTATACCGATGGATATCAGTATGGCAAAAATTACGGCAAAGGAAATTCCATGCTGGCCGAACCGCGGGTAAATGACAAAAGGAACCAGATAGCCGTACAAAAATGAATGCAGCAGTCCGATGCCAACGATTCTGATTGCAATTTTTGTCACCCCAATCGCTCCAAAAGCCGCTGGTGAATATTTCCAAATCCGCCATTGGACATAACCAAGACAACATCTTTGGGTTTAAGTTCCAAGGCAAGAAAATCGATAACCTGGCCAGGGTCATTGAAATAGTGCGCCGCTCTGCCCCTTTTGCAAATATCTTCGGCCAGACGTTCGGGTGAAAACCGTTCTTCTTCAGGAATATTCTTTTTAACCCCGGGAGAACAGATGCACACCAAATCTGCCAGGTCAAAGCATTCCGGATAGGTGGATTGGAAAATATTTCTCATGCTGGTATTGGTTCTAGGTTCAAACACGGCAACCAGACGGCCCTGGGGATAAAACGGTTTGACTGCGGCAATGGTTTCTTTAACCGCTGTCGGATGATGGGCAAAATCATCCATCACTGTGATACCGGCAACCTGCCCCCTTATTTCCTGGCGCCTTTTAACACCGCTGAAGCTTGAAAGGCCACGGGCAATATCGGCCTGCGTTATCCCCATGCTGCGCGCTGCGGCAATGCAGGCCGTTGCGTTGAGAAGATTGTGCCGTCCGGGCAGATCCGTTTGAATATTGATATCCGTACCAGGGCCTGTGATGCGGGCAAGGGTGTGCAAACGGCCTGTACCAGGATCCGGCTCACTGCTCAGGCGATGGTCATGCACCTGCCACATGCCGCTGGGGCCGTATGTCTGAAGATCAACAACACCCGCCTGTTCCAGGACCTGCATCAGATTAAAATTTTCCTTGCAGGCAATAATACGGCTTTTATCCCTGATCTTTGAAGCCAGGGCATCAAAAGTGCGGCAAATATGATCCAGATCGTCAAAGATATCTGCATGGTCAAATTCAATACCGGTCATAATGGTTATAAAGGGATCATAATGCATGAACTTGGGACCTTTATCAAAAAAAGCCGTATCATACTCATCCCCCTCTATCACCATGTATTCCCCGTCACCAATTTTAAATGATGAATTATAATCCTTTAAAATCCCCCCGATCATAAATGAAGGAGAAAGACCGGCAGTTTCCAGCAAATGTGCCATGATGGAAGAGGTGGTTGTTTTACCGTGGGTACCGGTGACAAGAATGATTTTCTTGTCATTGGCAATAAAACGGTTCACAGCCTGGGGCATGGAGATATAGGCAAGCCCCCGTTCCATTACGGCAACCGCTTCCGGATTATCACGTGTCACGGCATTACCGATAATAACAAGGTCCGGAACCCGATTTGGATCGTCACTGATATTGGCCGCGTCGAATCCGGAAAAAAGCGTAATCCCGTTATCTTCAAGAAAGTCGCTCATGGGCGGATAAACATTCCGGTCTGATCCGGTGATAATATAACCCATTTTCTTTAAGATACAGGCCAACGTGCCCATGCCGGTACCACAGGCTGCAACCAGATGAATCCGCTTGATTGAATCAGCCATTAAATTTCCGTCATAACCTTCCGTGCGGCGTCCAGGGTAGTTTCAATATCCTCGTCCGTGTGGGCAGCAGAGATAAAACAGGCCTCAAACTGGGATGGCGCAAGATAAATACCTTTGGCCAGCATGCCCCGGTAGAATTTTGCGAACCGGTCCAAATCACAGCTCTTGGCATCATTGAAATTGCGCACCTTCCGCCCTGTAAAAAAGAACCCGGCCATGGAGCCGAAATGCCCGGCAGAAAAAGGGATATTCGCTTCATCGGCTGCGGCCTGGAGACCTTTGATCAGCATATCCGCCCGCCGGTCCATGTCAGCGTAAAGCTGATCATTCTCAAGTGTTTTTAACGTAGCGATTCCCGCGGCCATGGCCAGGGGGTTGCCTGACAAGGTCCCGGCCTGATAAATAGATCCCCCAGGGGCAATCTGCTCCATTATTTCCCGTTTCCCGCCATATGCACCCACGGGCAGTCCGCCACCGATAACTTTACCAAAACAGGTCAAATCCGGGTCAATATCAAAATAGCCCTGGGCGCACGCCCTGCCCCCGACCCGGAATCCGGTCATGACTTCATCAAAAATAAGCAAGCTGCCATAGGCAGCAGTCTGTTGGCGCAATGTCTTTAAAAACAGCGGATCAGGGGCTACCATACCCATATTCCCTGCCACAGGCTCAAGAATCACGCAGGCAATCTCCTTGCCTCTGTCAGCCATAAGCCGTTCAAAACTTTGAATATCATTGTATGGTAAAGACAACGTATTGCGGATCACATCAGCAGGGACCCCCGGGCTTCCGGGAATGCCAAGGGTGGCGACACCCGATCCTGCGGCCACAAGCAAGGTATCTGCATGGCCATGGTAACATCCGTCAAACTTGACAATCAGATCCCGGCCCGTCACGCCCCTTGCCAGACGAATGGCACTCATGGTCGCCTCGGTGCCTGAGTTAACCATCCTGATCATATCCACGGAAGCCACTGAATCCACAACAAGCTGGGCCAGTTCATTTTCAAGCGCCGTCGGCGCACCAAAGCTTGTGCCTGAATCCAGCACTTTTTTTAAAGCCTCAACCACAGGACCCGGACGATGGCCAAGGATAAGCGGCCCCCAGGACAGGACATAATCAATATAAGTGTTCCCGTCAGCATCGAAAAGCCTGGCACCCTCTCCTTTTTCGATAAAAACGGGTTCTCCGCCCACTGAACCGCAGGCCCTTACCGGAGAATTAACCCCGCCCGGAATCAAATTTCTGGCCGATAAAAATAAAGCGGCTGATTTAGTACGTTCCATATCTAATCCTTAAATATATATTTACAGGTAGTGTCACAGTTAACATTCATTAATCTTGGAAAATGGAATATACCAAACTGAGTTGAAAGGGGTCAACTGCTTTGATTTTTGCCCGGCATATAAAATAGTGCCCCTTAACATTTGACCTCATGGAAAAAGGCTTATATAAGTTAGGGTTGGATTATGGACGATGAACATTACATGATGCTTGCCTTGGATGAGGCAAAAAAAGCTGAAAAACATGACGAGGTTCCGGTTGGAGCCATCGTGGTGGACCAGGCCGGCAAGGTAATCGGACAGGGATATAACTGTCCGATATCTGAAAAAGATCCCACAAGCCATGCTGAAATAAAGGCTATTCGTTCGGCCTGCAGATTCATGAATAATTATCGCCTGCCCAAGACAACGCTTTATGTAACCATAGAACCATGCATCATGTGCATGGGGGCAATAATCCATGCCAGAATCCAGCGACTGGTATTTGGGGCCCTGGATCCTAAATGGGGGGCTGCAGCATCCCTCTACCAAATGGGATCGGATGCACGATTAAACCATCACCTTGAAATTGTTCAGGGAATATGTGAAGAACAAACAAGACAGATTATTAAAAGTTTTTTTGAAGAAAAAAGGAGAAACCGTGACAAACACAGTTGTTGTGGGAACCCAGTGGGGTGATGAAGGAAAAGGAAAAATTGTCGATCTGCTCAGCGAATACGCTGATTATGTTGTCAGATTCCAGGGTGGCAACAATGCAGGGCACACCATGGTGGTCAACGGAAAAGAAATTATCAGCCACTTGATCCCCTCCGGGATACTTCAGCAGAAAAAATGCTTTATCGGCAACGGTGTTGTGGTTGATCCTTTTGTATTACTTGATGAAATAGATTATCTGGCGGGCAACAATATTGATGTATCCCCCAACATGCTGGAAATCAGCAATCGTGCCCATATCATCATGCCCTATCATCAGGAGATTGATAAAGCCCGGGAAATAAAAAAAGGGAAAGATAAAATCGGTACCACCGGCCGGGGGATCGGCCCCTGCTATGAAGATAAGGCAACCCGCGTGGGTATCCGGTTCTGTGATCTTCTTGACTTTGATCTGTTTAAGCAAAAAGTGCAGACGGTCATGGCGGAGAAAAATTTTTACCTGAAAGAGTATTTCAAAACCGACCCCATGGACCCGGCACTTGTTCTTGATCAGTTTGAAAATATCCGAGCCCGGCTTCTTCCATATATTTCCGATGTTTCCGTATCCCTTGACCAGGGCATCCGGCAGGGCATGCAGATTTTATTTGAAGGTGCCCAGGGCACGCACCTTGACATTGAACATGGCACCTACCCCTTTGTCACCTCTTCCACAACGGTTTCAGCCAACGCAGCAAGCGGCAGTGGCGTGGGGCCAGGCCAGTTGAATGAAATCATCGGCATTGTCAAGGCATACACCACCCGGGTAGGCGCAGGTCCTTTCCCAACTGAACTATTTGATGAAACCGGTGAGAAAATCCAAAAAACCGGGGCCGAGTTCGGCGCCACCACCGGACGCAAACGACGCTGCGGATGGTTGGACATGGTGGTTCTGAAAAATGCCGTCCGCCTGAACAGCCTGACCGGACTTGCCATCACCAAACTTGATGTTCTGGATGACCTGGATGAAATTCAAATCTGTACAGGATATGAATATTGCGGAAAAATTACCACAGATTTTCCGGCCCAAATTGATGTCCTGGCAAAATGTTCGCCGGTTTATGAAGCACATCCCGGCTGGAAAACACCGACATCAGATATGACCGATTTTGATGATCTGCCGGAAAAAGCCAAAGCCTATCTTGCACGGATAGAAGAATTATCAGGAGTCAAAATTAAAATTGTGTCCGTAGGACCGGGACGTGAGGCCACCATTGTTAAAGAAAATATTTTCTAAATTGACATTCTCTCAATTATGGTATATTAAATGACGTCTTATGCGTCGGGATGTGGCTCAGCCTGGTAGAGCACCTCGTTCGGGACGAGGGGGTC